>DATITY010000654.1:0-3153 GCA_035467235.1 Draconibacterium sp.
CGCTCAAAGTAAAAGAGGCTTTAAAACAGGTTGTTTAATTAACGCCATTCATCCCAATTTAACGGCATATCTCCCAAAATCCCGCTGTTCATCACTAATTCAGTTCACCAATCCCAATTCCTTTTCATCAAAAAAACATCCGGTAATTTTGCGCTCTGAAAATTATGATCATGAAAATATTATTGGTTTACCCGGAATACCCCGATACTTTCTGGAGTTTTAAATATGCACTGAAATTTGTGTCGAAAAAAGCAGCTTATCCACCGCTGGGATTATTGACAGTAGCTCCTCTACTTCCTTCTCATTGGGAGAAAAAACTGGTTGATTTAAATATCGAAAACTTAAAAACCCGCGATATTTTATGGGCCGATTATGTGTTTATCGGAGCCATGTCAGTACAAATGAAATCGGCTATGGAAGTCATTGAAAGATGTGTATCATTCAATAAAAAAATCGTTGCCGGTGGCCCTCTTTTCACCGAAGAATTTGAAAAATTTCAGATGATTGATCATCTTGTTTTAAATGAAGCGGAGATTACTTTGCCCCTGTTTTTAAGCGATTTGGACGCCGGAACCCCGCAGAAAATATATCATACACCCGAATTTGCAGACATTACAAAATCACCGGCTCCGGATTATTCTTTAATAAAAGCCTCAAAATATTCATCAATATGTATCCAGTATTCGCGCGGTTGCCCATTCAACTGCGATTTTTGCGATATAACTGCACTTCTGGGACATAAATCGAGAATAAAAACTACAGCACAGATTATAACAGAACTTGACAATATTTACCATTCAGGATGGAGGGCTAATATATTTTTTGTTGACGACAACTTTATTGGGAATAAACCGGTTTTGAAAAATGATCTGCTTCCCGAATTAATAACGTGGATGCAGGAACATGGCAATCCATTTACTTTTACAACGGAAGCTTCGATTAACCTTGCCGATGATCAGGAATTGATGAAACTGATGACGCTGGCTGGATTTGCCGCAGTATTTATCGGTATTGAGACACCACAGGAAACCAGCCTGGCCGAATGTAACAAAGTGCAAAACAAAAACCGGAATCTTTTGGAAAGTGTAAAAAGAGTTCAAAAAGCGGGAATGGAAGTAATGGGTGGTTTTATTGTTGGTTTCGACAGCGATTTGCCAACCATCTTCAAACAGCAAATCGATTTTATTCAAAAAAGCGGCATTGTCTCGGCCATGATTGGAATGTTGAATGCGCCTACAAAATCGAAACTCTATCAGAAACTGCATTCACAAGGCCGTATTCTGGATAACTGGACAGGAGACAATACCGATTCTTCAACAAATATTATCCCAATAATGAATATTGCAGATTTAAAATCGGGTTACCTGAAAATCATTCAGGGAATTTACGAAGGCAAGCCTTTTTATAATCGTGTACGCCATTTTTTAAAGGAATTCGAACCACAGGTTAAAAACCGTACCCGATTTAATTTTAATAAAATCATGGCTCTCGTAAAATCGATGTTTGTCATCGGAATATATGATAATAACCGGATGCATTACTGGCACCTCTTCTTCTGGACCATCTTCAAGCGCCCGAAGCTTTTCCCGCTGGCAATCACTTATTCCATTTACGGCTATCATTTTAAAAGGGTTTTTAAGAAGATTGGATGAAATTTATCAGGATCGCCATCGAAATTCCCTCCACTTTCACCTCATCAGATACACTTTCACCAATACCTGATTCGCTGATTTCATTTCCTTTTGCCACCAGCCGGTAATTTCCTTCGGGAAGCGGAATTGAAACAGGTTTTTGCTGGGCATTAAAAACCATTATTATTTTCTCCCAAGAATCGCCAACTTCTTTTCCATGAATACAATACGATACAATACCCGATTTATACTGGGTACAGAAATTAACATGTTTTCTAATCTGCTCAGCAGTAATTATTCTGAAAGCCGGATGATTTTTCCGTAACCGAATCAGTTTCTGAAAATATTGAAAAACATCGGAATATTGCTCTTTTCTGTTCCAGTCCATCTGATTCACCGAATCGGGTGATTTGTATGAATTTCCTTCCCCATTTTTGGTGCGGCAAAATTCCACCCCGGCATGTAAAAAAGGCACTCCCTGCGAGGTAAGAATCAACGCTCCTGCCAGTTTAACCATTCTTCTAAGTTGTTCATCTGTGGGATGCGAAATACTCATTTTCAGCTTATCCCAAAGTGTGTAATTGTCGTGACACGAAACATAACTTATACTTTGACTGGGTTCAGCAGCCCACGGTCTTTTAGAGGTTTCAACATAATCATAAACAATTTGCGGATGACTGGTGGCAGCAATAATTCCAAACTTTACAGCTTCCTCCCGCAATTCGAGTCCACTTATAAATCCTTTGCTTTTCTTCAACCCGTGATTTCCTTTCAACGCGTCGCGAAAATCATCATTAAATGCAGCTATTCCGGGTAAATACTGAATATTGTTTTTTATTGCGCGCAAATGTTCGGGCATCGGACTGTGGTCGGCCGCCCAACCTTCGCCATACAACATTAAGCCGGGACTGGTTTTATCCAATTCAGAGCGAATTATCCTCATCGTTTCCATGTCATAAATGCCCATCAAATCGAAACGAAATCCATCGATATGATATTCCTGTACCCAGTATTTCAGCGAGTCGATAATGTACTTCCGAACCATTGCACGTTCTGTGGCAATTTCGTTACCGCAACCCGAAGCGTTCGAGAAATGACCATCGTGTTTTTGCCTGTAAAAATATCCCGGTACGGTTTGGTTAAAAACCGATTCTTTGGCAAAATAGGTGTGATTGTAAACAACGTCAATAAAAACCCCTATTCCGTTGTCGTGTAAAGATTTCACCAGCTTTTTAAATTCCCTTATCCGCACTGTTCCATCATAAGGATTGGTGGAATAAGAACCTTCAAGTGCGTTAAAATGTTGTGGATCATAACCCCAGTTGTATTTTTCCAGTGGCTTTTCCTCGTCAACCGTACAAAAATCCGACACGGGCAACAAATGTACATGGGTTATTCCAAGCTCTTTAATATGTGCCAATCCGGTTGCAACGCCATTATTGGTTTTTGTACCCTCTTCTGTAAATCCCAGGTATTTCCCTTTGTTTTTTATACCCGAATTTTCAGCAATAGAAAAATCGCG
>DATITY010000655.1:0-4980 GCA_035467235.1 Draconibacterium sp.
ATATCATTTAGAACGATTTCCTGCATGGAATGTTTTCAGTAAATAAAATATAATAGTGGAGAAATAAACTGTTTTACAATTTGAAATAATTCTCAAATAACCGTTTAAATCCAAATAGAATTCAATAAATTTAGCTTTCTGAAAATCATCAAAATAATAAGAATATGAATACAAAATCAACTTTAAACTTATCGCGCCGGAAATTTATTGGTGCAACAACAACTGCTTTGGCAGGATTCACTGTAATTCCAGGTTATGCAGTTTCGGGACTTGGTCATGTTGCTCCCAGTGATAAACTGAACATTGCCGGAATTGGAATTGGCGGCAAAGGACAAGTTAACCTTCGAAATATGCCAGGGCAAAATAATGTCGCACTTTGCGATGTTGACTGGGATTATGCCAAACCTGTGGCAAATACTTATTCAAAAGCAAAGCAGTATGACGATTACAGGAAAATGTTTGATAAAATGCATAAAGACATTGATGCAGTAGTAATTGCAACTCCCGACCATACACATGCAATTATAGCAATGACAGCCATGCAGTTAGGCAAACATGTGTATTGCCAGAAACCTTTAACGCATACAGTTTGGGAATCGCGACAACTGACAGAAGCTGCAAAAAAATACAAAGTAGTAACCCAAATGGGAAACGAAGGGCACTCAAGCGATAGTGTTTATGAAGTGGCTGAAGTGGTTCAGAGCGGGTGTCTGGGCGAAGTGCGTGAAGCACATGTGTGGACAAACAGGCCAATCTGGCGCCAGGGAATGCCCCAACCCCTGAAAGAAGTAAAAATACCCAAAACATTGGATTGGGATTTGTTTATTGGTCCGGCAAAGATGCGGGCTTATAATCCTGAATATCATCCGTGGATTTGGAGAGGTTGGTGGGATTTTGGAACGGGCGCCCTAGGTGATATGGGATGTCACCTGCTTGATGTTCCCAATTATGCTCTTAAATTAGGCGCCCCAAAGGCATTTCAGGCCAGTTCTTCGCTGGTAAACACTGAAAGTGCTCCGGTTTCTGCCAAGGTCTCCTTTCTTTTTCCTGCACGTGAAAATTTACCTTATTGTGCAGCGCCTGAGTTGGAATTAACCTGGTACGATGGAGGGTTGATGCCCGCACGTCCGTTTGATTTACCGGAAAATACTCCAATGAATCCCGGAGGAGGCTTTATGTTGGTTGGTTCTGAAGCAACACTTATTGCCGAAAGTTATGGAGGAAACTGGAAAGTATATAAAAACGGAACTGAAATCATTCCTGAAACCAAAATAAAACTTGAAAGGATTCCTGATGACCCAAATGGTGGAGGCCGTCATGAAATGCATTTTGTAAACTGCTGTAAAAACGGCGGTAACCCTGCTTCCAGTTTCGAGTACGCAGGTCCTTTTAACGAAATGGTGGTAATGGGCAATCTCGCGGTTCGGATGCAGTCGCTTCAAAAAACCCTGCTTTGGGATAGTGAGAATATGAAAGTAAGCAATATTACCCCGGATGAAAAACTTGTAACAACCAGGCTTTTACCATACTCTTCGGATGTGGTTACGAAACGGGTTGACGATCAATCGAAACAAAACGTTGAGTGGAATGCACAGGAAATGTGCGAAGAATGGATAAAACACAAGTATCGCGATGGCTGGAAATGGTAATTACTGTCTACAAGATAAAACCAGTGAATAAACAAAACAAGATTGTGAGGAATATCTGTTTTTTTATTTCGATATTTTTTTTCCCTTTCGGAAGTTTTGCACAGGATACAATCCCTGTCAATCCTTTTCCATTCGACACCACCCTAATCGAAAATTCTTCTATTGATACTGTCAGAGAGAAAAAAAAAGCAACCGACCAGGAAACAAATACCATAAAGCCCTTTAAAAGCAGGTTTTACTATGGAGGTTACGTTAATTTAACCTTTGGAAGTTACACCGTTATTGGACTTGAGCCATCGTTTGCGTATAAGTTGACACCAAGATTTTCGGTTGGAACAAAATTATCTTATGAGTATATTCATGAAAAACAAGGCTCGTATGTGTATGAAGAAAGCAATTACGGATTTAGTTTATTTAGCCGGATGAGGATTTTGCCACGACTTTACACACATGTTGAGTATTCATCGATGAACTATAAGTTTTACGATGAACTTGGCGACAGTGATCGCAAATGGGTGCCTTTTTTGTTTGTTGGAGGTGGATTTAGTCAGCCTATTTCAGAAAATGTATGGTTTAATACCGAGGTTTTGTTTGATGTTTTACAAAACGAAAATTCTCCGTACAACGATTGGGAACCCTTTTACAGCGTGGGTTTCGGCGTTGGATTTTAACTTGATGATTGCGCATCGATAACCGCAATGGCAACCATGTTTATTATTTCCCTCACTGTGCTGTCGCGCTGTAAAATATGCACCGGCTTTTTCATTCCCATTAAAATTGGGCCAATTGATTCGGCTGTACCAATCGACTGCAAAACTTTATAGGTGATATTTCCGGAGCTTAAATTCGGAAAAATCAGCGTGTTTGCATCGGTGTCGCCTAATTTGTTAAACGGATATCTTTTAATCCGAAGTTTCCCGTTGAGGGCATAATTGGCCTGCATTTCGCCATCGACCAACAGATCGGGGTATTTTTCGTGAAGAATTTTAACAGCTTCACTTACGATTCCCGGACTGCCCTGCCCTTTGTGAGCTCCGAAATTGGAGTACGAAAGCAGGGCGATTCGTGGTTCAATGTTAAAACGTTTTACTTCGGCGGCAGTTAAAATGGTAGTATCGGCAAGTACCTGAGACGATGGATTCATGTTTACTGTGGTGTCGGCTAAAAAGAGTGCACGTTTTTTCGAAAGCATAATATACATGCCGGCAATGTGGTTCGACTCCTCTTTTACGCCAATTACGTGCAATGCCGGAAGAATTGTATCGGCATATCTTCGTGTAAATCCCGAGATAAAAGCATCAGCTTCACCGATTTCCACCATCATCGTACCAAAATAATCGCGATTATACATCTTTTCAAGGGCTTCGTCATAAGTCATTCCCTTTCGTTTTCTTTTTTCGAAAAGAATGCTCGCAAAGTGTTCTCTTTTTTCGGTTGTGACATTTTTGTACAGATCGATAATTGGCACACCTTCCAATTCGAGATGATTTTCGCTGATAATTGCGCGGATTTCTTCTTCATTTCCAAGAAGAATTGGTTTTGCTATTTTTTCGCGACTGACAAACTGCGCAGCTTTTAAAATTTTGAAATTATTCCCTTCGGCAAAAACAACACTTTTGGGATTTTGCCTTGCCTTTTGCCTGATCGACATTACCAGCCGGTTATCGAACCCCAGCCGTTCAGAAAGTTCCTGTTTATACTCGGTCCAATTTTTTATTTTTTTACGTGCCACTCCGGTTTTAATGGCTGCTTTAGCCACTGCCACCGAAACTGTGGTTATCAATCTCGGATCGAGCGGTTTAGGAATGATATAATCCCGTCCGAAAACGATATTTTGAAGGTTGTATGCTTTTGCAACCATATCGGGCACATATTTTTTTGCAAGTGAAGCCAAAGCCTGGGATGCAGCAATTTTCATTTCTTCATTAATTGTTGTTGCCCTCACATCGAGCGCACCCCTGAAAATAAACGGAAATCCCAGTACATTATTAATCTGGTTGGGGTAGTCGCTGCGTCCGGTGGCCATAATAATATCTTCGCGGGCCGCAGTGGCGTCTTCGTAACTGATTTCGGGGTTTGGATTGGCCATGGCAAAAACTATCGGGTCTTTTGCCATCGACTGTATCATTTTTTTAGAAACCACATTCCCAACCGAAAGGCCGAGAAAAACATCGGTATTAACAAATGCTTCCTCCAAAGTGTTGATTTCCCGAGTGGTGACAAACTGTTGCTTGACTTTGTTCAGGTCGGTTCTTGCTTTGTTTAGCACACCGCGGCTGTCAATCATTACAACGTTTTCGGGTTTCACGCCCATTGATATATACAGCCTGATACACGATACTGCTGCTGCTCCTGCTCCGTTTACAACAACTTTAATATCCTCAATTTTTTTCCCGTTGAGTTCAAGCGCGTTGATTAATCCGGCTGCCGAAATTATTGCGGTACCGTGCTGATCGTCGTGAAAAACCGGAATATCCAGCTCTTTTTTCAGGGTTTCTTCAATTTCGAAACATTCGGGCGCTTTAATGTCTTCGAGGTTTATTCCACCAAATGTTGGTGCAATTGCTTTTACAACTTCAATTAGTTTTTTAGGATCTTTTTCATTTACCTCAATATCAAAAACATCAATATCGGCAAAGATTTTAAAAAGCAATCCTTTTCCCTCCATAACAGGTTTACCTGCCAGCGGACCGATATCACCCAGACCCAGCACTGCAGTTCCGTTGGAAATCACAGCCACCAGGTTTCCCTTTGCTGTGTATTTGTATGCATTGTCAGGATTTTTTTCTATATCTAAACAGGGTTCTGCTACACCAGGAGTGTAGGCCAGCGATAAGTCGTACTGCGTACTGTGTGGTTTTGTGGGAACAACTTCAATTTTTCCAGGTCGCCCTTTTTGATGATAGTTCAAGGCATCAATTCTGTTAATTTTAGCCATGGTAATTGTTTTATTGATTTCCTTTAAAATTAGGAATTTAGAATAAGGATTTTTAGGATTTTGATCAGGTTTATGGAGCTTAATATGAGGATTAGATCTGTATTTTTTTAAATTTATTAAAGTTGTCCGTTTTGAAAATTAATGTAAAATCAGATTGTTTGGGTTCCATTTTTTTTTTTTTTTGATTTATCCGGAAAAACGATTAATAGGTTTAGATTAATAAAAAAAGGAAACAATAAAATGTTTCCCTTTAGATTGTAGCGAGAGCCGGGCATGATCCGGCGACCTCATGATTATGAATCATGCGCTCTAACCAGCTGAGCTACCTCGCCATTATTTCAAATTTTGAGGGTGCAAATATAGTATTTATTTTTATTTCACTTTATTTTTTCC
>DATITY010000656.1:0-8043 GCA_035467235.1 Draconibacterium sp.
AAAAAGAGGATTTCTACAAATACTTCATTCTTAAACCTTCATTACTGGTACAAGTTAAGTAATTTATGCAAATAATACTAAAATATATTTATATATTAATCATTTAGATATAGATCTGTTTTTTACCATATTAATAAAAAAAACAGTTACCGTACTTTTCAGGGGTCTAAAATGAAATGATTCGTTATTTTAGTTGCTTAAATTATCAGGAAAATGATTTTAAAAATTAAGTTACACTGGCAAATACTTATTGCACTGGTTCTTGCCGTTGCGTTTGGTTATTACTTGCCCAATCAGGTTCCTTACATTTCGTGGATGGGCGTAATTTTTCTCCGTGCATTGAATATGATTGTAGTTCCACTGATTTTAAGTTCTATTATCAGTGGTGTTGCCAGTATTGGTGGTGGTTCGAATCTGGGACGACTGGGGGCAAAAACAATTCTTTTTTATGTCGTTACCAGTTTCATAGCTATACTGATCGGTTTGTTTTTCGTGAATTTGCTTCAACCTGGCGTGGGTACTAATTTGGGAAGTGCCGGGGCTGTGCAGTCATTGCCAACTGCCAGTGCATCAGTCAGCGACATACTTATGAGGGTAATTCCTGACAATGTTTTCGATGCAATGGCCCGAGGTCAGATACTTCCCGTTATTTTCTTTGCTATTCTTTTTGGTTTTTTTATTACTCAAATTCAATCCGAAAAACAACAAATGCTCACCCGTTTTTTTGATTCGGTTTTCGAGGTAATGATGAAAATTACAACTTTTATTATTCTTTTCACACCTCTAGGCGTTTTTGCAATTGTTGCAAAGGAAGTTGCAAAAAATGCCGGATCGCTCGGTAACATTGCCGGTAGTCTTGGAATTTACATGATAACAGTTTTGATAGGATTACTTATTCATGCCGGAATTATTCTTCCATTGTTAGTGAAATTTCTGGGAAAGTCGAATCCTTATAAACACTTTCGGAATATGGCCACGCCCTTATTAACCGCATTTTCCACTTCTTCTTCCAATGCCGCTCTTCCTTTGTCGATGGTTGCTGTTGAGGAAAAGGATGGTGTTTCGGGTAAAATAGCCAGCTTTACATTGCCTCTGGGCGCAACCATAAATATGAACGGTACAGCGCTTTATGAGTGCGTAGCGGTAATTTTTATTGCACAGGCGTATGGAATCGATCTTACCACAGGTCAGCAGGCAATTATTGTGCTTACGGCATTGTTGGCGGCAATCGGTTCAGCAGGTATTCCTATGGCAGGACTGGTTATGATGACCATCGTGCTCACCGCTGTGAATCTTCCGCTCGAAGGAGTCGGATTGGTTCTGGCAGTCGATAGAATCCTTGATATGTCTCGAACTACTGTAAATGTTTGGGGCGATACTTGCGCAGCTGTTATTATAGCCAAATCGGAAGGGGAAACGTTGAATGTTTAACATTATAAAATTGTATAATTGAAGTTTTTAAAACAATTTAAACCAACTTATAAACCAACTGAATCATGAAAAAACTTTTTTCACTGATCGCTATTCAAATTCTATTCCTGAATGCCATTTATTCAGCTAATTCCTTTGCCAAATGGACAAAATCTGAGTTAACTCTTGACAATGGTGTTGTGCAGCGTATTATCAAACTTCCTGCTGAAAACGGGAACTTAATCACATCTTTATACAAGCCGGTTGAAGGTGATTTTAAATATTTTTTGCCTTCAAATGTTGATTTCCAGTTCGAAATAAACGGTACTATTTATTCAGGTAAAACCAGATGGAGTCTGATTGGGGTAGAACCTCTTTCAGATCAGCTACTGGGTGATGGTGCTGCAGTGACTATTCAAAGTGAAAATAAAAAAATTGAACTTACCCTGAAATACCTTATGTATCCGAATCTTCCGGTCATTCGGAAAAGTTTATTAGTTAAAAATCTGACAGGTGAAGAGGCTGTTCTGGAATCAGTTGACGTAGAGAAATTTAATGTATCAGGATATTATGCTACCACTTTTAGCTGGATTTACAGCGATTACGGACGGCGAAAATCGATTGGACCTTATGAAGGTAACATGCAGGATGCCCTTGTAATTGTGCACAACATGGACTGGGAATCGGGGATTGTAATTGGCAATGAAGCTACCGGGGTATTGAAACGTACATCGGTATTTTGGGATGCTCCCGAGATTTGTACCGGTCTGACCCACAAAACTGCAAGATACCCGTTCCGAAAATGGATTCAACCGGGAGAATCTTTCGAAACACCACAGGTTTTTACAATGGTTTACAACAACTGTAAAGATCCCGAAGAAATCCTGAATACAGCTGTTCCCGATTTTGTCAGAAAACACATGGGAATCCGGCTTTCGGAATTGAAGGAAAAGCCAACTTTTGTATACAACACATGGGAACCGTTTGGAAAATATATAGATGAAAAGCTTGTGAAGGAGCTGGCAAAAGCTGCGGCTGACGCCGGGATGAAGGAATTCATTATTGACGATGGCTGGCAGGACAGTTATGGCGACTGGGGTATCGATTATAAAAAATTCCCCAACGGATTGAAACCTGTTTTCGATTACATCAAATCATTGGGAATGAAACCGGGCTTGTGGATAAGTGTTGGCAGCGCTTCATCAAAAAGCAACGTTTTTAAACAACATCCCGAATGGTTTGCCCGCGATAAAAACGGCAATTTTGCCAATCTCCATATTGACAACGCCAGCGATGAAATAAGGTCGGCCTGCTATTCAACCGGCTGGAAAGATTATATAAAAGGTGTTTTATTAAAACTGGCAGTTGATTATGGCCTTGAATACTTAAAACTCGATTTCGCAGTGGTTTCAAGTGCTTATGTTTTTGACAAGGATAATTCGGGTTGTTATTCAACGGAACATTCAGGGCATAAAGATCATCATGAGTCGATGATTGCAAATTACGAAAGTATGTGGAGACTTTTCGATGAACTTCATGCAGCAAAACCAAACCTGTTTATCGACTGTACTTTCGAAACTATGGGTGGTTTACAACTGATTGATTACTCAATGTTAAAACATGCCGAAGGAAACTGGCTTTCGAATTTTGAAGGAACAACTGGTCCAAAAACCGATTTGCGGGTTCGCAACATGGCCTGGTGGCGTTCTCCTGCAATTCCTGCAACAGCACTGGTTATTGGTAATCCGCAGATGCAGGACGCCGGCTGGGAAATGCACATCAAATCAATTGCCGGAGCTTTGCCAATTATGTTAGGCGATCCAAGGCAACTTTCGCCTGCTGACCTGAAAAAATACCGTGCTTATTCCGACTGGCTTCAAAATATGCAAACCAAATACGATATTATGAGTTTCCGGCAGGATTTACAGGGTTTTGGTGAACCTCAAGAAGGAATGTGGGACGGATTTCAACGCCTGAATACCGAATTAAAAAGCGGAGGTATTATTGCTGTTTTCAGGCATGGGGCTGTTGAAAACAAACGAACCGTAACCATAAATTATCTCGATCCGGAAAGTATGTACAAAGTAAAAACAATGGATGGGAAAGAGATTGCCAGTAAATCAGGAAAGGAACTAAAATCGGGCGGTATAGAAATCACTATTCCTGAATTTTATGACGGCGAATTATTTGAAGTGAGTCGAATTAATTAAAAAAACAAAAACCATGAAACGACCATGAATAAAATTTATTCACACAAAAGCACTATTATAATTTTCATGGGAGTTACATCGAATACCTTTCAAAATTAAAAATTATAATGAGATGAAAAGTAGAATAACCTTATTATCAGAAATTACTTTAATAGTGTTTTTTATGCTGTCTAACTTTGGATTTTTAGTAGCACAGCCAACCGATAAACAAGTAAAAAAGGAAATTAAATCGGCTTCAAAATCCTCAAATAAAACTACTTCCGGTTTAACCGAAGATAAAGCAGACATTGAAAATGAATATCCTACAAAAGCCCGCCATAATATTGAAACCTATCGAAAAAGCGATGCGTCCCTGATTTTTGTTGATTCAACCGGCAAACCTTTAAAAAATATAAAACTGGAAATCAACCAGGTTTCTCAGGATTTTTTATTCGGGAATCTTGCATTCGAGATAGCAGGTTTTGCACCAAAGGAACCTTATAAAGTTGATGAATTTAAAGCCAGGTATAAAGCCTTATTTAATTATGCAATTTTTCCGTTTTACTGGAATGGATACGAAAAGTCGGCAGGAAACCCGGAATGGGAGAAAAACCAGGCCGCGCTGGATTGGTGCCTTGCCAACGGAATCACCTGTAAAGGACATCCATTGGGTTGGACTGGTCCGGCAGGAACACCCAAATGGTTGCTCAATTTACCCGAAGAAACAGCTACCGATTTGTACAAGGCACGAATTTTCAACAATGTAATTGGCTACATGGGCAAAATTAATATTTGGGATGTGGTGAACGAACCTGTTAATACAGTCCCATGGGATGTTGCTTTAAAAGACAAGGAAAACAGTGACGAATTGCGTTACAATGCAAAGAAATTTGGGATTGAACAGATTGCACCCTGGGTTGAGCAATCGTATAAATGGGCTTATGAAGCAAATCCGGACGGAACATACATATTGAATGAATTTTTCACACTTGCCATTCCCGAAGTACGCGACCGTTTTTATGAATTATTAAAAGAACTGAAAAAACGAAATACACCCATCGGAGCAATTGGTATCCAGGCACACGAACCGCGGGAAATGTGGTTTTCGCCTGTTGAAATGTACAAAACTTTCGATCTGTATTCCCAATTTAATTTGCCAATTCACATTACCGAATTTATTCCACAATCAGGGGGAAAAGACATCACAGGTTGGAGAACAGGAAAATGGACGGAAGAAACTCAGGCTGAATTTGCCGAACAGTTTTACACTCTTGCTTTCGGTCATCCTTCTGTTGCTTCAATTACCTGGTGGGGAATTTCGGATAAAAGCATCTGGCTCGAAGGAGGTGGTTTACTGGATAAGGAATACAATCCAAAACCAGTTTATTCAAGATTGATGAAATTGATAAAGGAAGATTGGATGACAAAAAATATTCAGATTGAAACTGATAAAAACGGTCATGCAGCATTTCGCGGATTTTTTGGAAATTACAATATAGTGGTTACAAAACCCGATGGTAACAAACAAACCTTGAATGTTCACCTCACCGAAAAAGGAACAAATTTTTGGAAATTAGTTTTGTAAAAAAGCTGACTGTTAGTTTTCGAAAAGGAATACAGTGACTAAAATTAAGATGCAGACAGGATTAAAAACTTAAAAGATTATAAGTAAACCAATGAACCGAAGACATTTTTTTACAAACTCTGTTGCACTGGCCGGACTTCCGGTTATACAAGGGTTTACGCCTTTTCAGAACTCCGGACTTCCGGAAAAATTAGTTATTTCAGGAATAGAATTCTGGCAATTTTCGGGTCAACGAATGGCATCCGAGGGATTTGTAGGATGGATTCAGTCGAAACCATCGCAGGTTTACAACGAGGGTATGCCCAATCCATCGGATTGGAAGGAGCAAACCGGACTACTGGATTACTCGGCCATTTATCTGAAAATTTTAACCAGCGAAGGATTGGAAGGAGTTTATGGCCCAGTTGATTATGAGGCTGCATTGGTTGTGGAAAAACAGTTGAAGCAGGTATTGATTGGAATGAATGCCCTGGCAGGTGAACTGGTTTGGGATAAACTTTACAGGCATAACCGACATTCGCGGGCAGGTCATTTTATGATGGCAATCAGCGCAATTGACAATGCCTTGTGGGATTTGCGCGGGAAATTTTTCGATGCCCCGGTTTATAAACTTTTAGGAGGGCCTACCCGAAAAGAGGTTGAGTTCTACGCAAGTTGTCTTGGTTTTTCGGTTGAGCCCGGGGAGGTAAAAAAACGTTGCCTGAAGGTTCAGAATATGGGTTTCCGGAGCCAAAAATGGTTTTTTGCCTATGGCAGCGGCGATGGCAAAGCCGGCTGGCTTAGGAATGTGGAGTTGGTTAAAACGCTGCGCGAAACCCTTGGAAATGAAACCGACCTTATGTTTGATGCTTTTATGGGCTGGGACCTCGATTTGGCTGTTTCGTGGGCAAAAGAGACCGAAAAATACAATCCACGCTGGCTTGAAGAACCTTTTATGCCATCCCAGCACGAAGCATTTCAGAAACTAGCAGAAAAAACATCAATACCTGTTGCTACCGGCGAACATCTTTACAACCGTTGGGAAGTGCTCGATTACTTAAAAAACAAATCCATTTCTGTTGTTCAAGCCGATCCTGAATGGTGTGGCGGTGTAACCGAACTGGTAAAAATCTGCAATCTTGCTTCAGCATTCGATGTTCAGGTAATCCCTCATGGCCATAACCTGAAAGCGGCCATGCATGTAATAGCTTCACAGTCGCCAGCCGTTTGCCCGATTGGCGAATTCCTAATCAACAAAATGGATCACCATTATCACTTCGAAAAAAAATCCGCCCGTAATTAAAAATGGAAAAATTGAGTTATCCGAACGTTCCGGATTCGATATCGAATTTGATGAAAATAAAATTAAAGAGAAGAAAAGGATAAACTTTTAAATTGCGGAAAATGAAGAAGATAATTGTTTTTATATTTTTGTTTTTAGGTTTATCTCAAAATATTTTCCCAAAAATATGGACTTTGTCAAACCAGATATTAAAGGTTGATTTTGATGATAAAACAGCATTATTTACTGTTTTTGACAAACGGTGCAAAAAAACCTGGGAGCAGTTGCCCCTGAAAGAAAAATTCGTAGTTGAAAATATTGTACAACAGGGTAACAAACTCAGCCTGAAGCTGTCAGGAAAATATAACCTTGATGTTAAAGTGGTTTTGAATGACGAATCAGCATTGGAATTGAATATTTCAGGTGAAAACAGTTTGGCAGTCGCCGAATTCGAATTTCCTGCAGCCTTTAAAATCCCGGACAAAAACCATTTTTTAGTGATGACAGATGGGGAAGGATTGCTGCTTCAGGCCGATGATAAGGAATATCCTATGAGCAATGGTGCAACTTATTACACCGGCGGCGGACTTGCTATGGCATGGATGGGATTAGTTGATCCTGAGATGGAAAGCGGTTACATGGCAATTTTGGAAACTCCCTATGATGCCGGTCTGCGGACCCGGCGTGAAGAAGGGCTGGTAACTTTTTCCCCGCTTTGGCTGCCTTCGATGGGAAAGTTTGGTTACGAACGAAAAGTAACCTACCATTTTTTCGATAAAGGCGGTTATGTTGCACAGGCCAAAACCTACCGCAAATACATTTGGGAAAAAAATCAGGTTGTGAGTTTGAAAGAAAAACAAAAACGGTTTCCGGCACTGGAAAAAATGTTGGGAGGTGTGCACATTTACGTTTGGGACAAAGCCCGCAATGTTGAATTTGCCAAAGAACTGAAATCATCGGGTGTTGAAAAGGCGCTTTTCCTCTGGGATGCCAACCATACACCTTATCCAGAACCCGGATTCGACAATCAATTAAAAGAATTGGGTTATGCTACTGGCGGTTACGAGCTTTTTACTGATTTGAAAACCCGCGACACTGCTTTTTATGAATACGATTTTAACGGCCCGATGCGGTTTGCACATACCGTTTACCCCGGCAAATTCAACCAGTTGGCTGCCCGAAAAAGCGACAGGAAAACTTATTTCAACCAGTTTGGGCATACCACTTGCCCCGAAGCTATTCGCCCGGAGATTTACCGGAAAGTGGAAGCCAAACTTAAGGAATTTCAACACGAAACCTATTTTCTGGATGTGTATCAGGCTAATGGTGTTTTCGAATGTTACTCGGAAGAGCATCCGCTCACCCGTGAACAGTTTTGTCAGGCTGTGATTAAAAACCACCAGATTATGGAAGACAAATACAACCAGTACCTTGGCGGTGAGTGGGGTGCCGAATATGTAAATGCACATGTTGCTTATGTGCATGGAATGATGACTTTGCAACGCACCTGGTGGGGCTCGGGCATTGAGAAAAAGGGAACCATTTACTATACCGGCGACTGGCGCAGTAACCCGCGGCCAACCCAAATGATTGGAACA
>DATITY010000657.1:0-2855 GCA_035467235.1 Draconibacterium sp.
TTCTTCCTGCTTTTATGTCAACCTGAAAAAAGCGGCCATCGTAATCGCCAATGTATGCTTTTTCATCAGCTACTGTAATTGAATTGGCGACATAGGTGGAAACATCGATTTTTTTGAACAGTTTGCCGGTAGCAATATCCACAATATGCAGGAAACCGTCGCAACCTCCAAAATATGCCAATCCGTTGGAACAGGCTGCTGCTCCGTTGATAAAATTATCCGACTCATATTTCCATCGCACTATGCCGGTTTTGGCGTCAACACAATGCAAATAATAGTCGTAACTGCCAACCACAATGCTGGTTGAAGTACCTTCTTTCCACCAGTTGGCTGAGCCAATAATCTGGTTGTCGGTTTCATACTCCCAAAGTTTTTTTCCTGAATTCAGGTTGAGGGCATACAAAGTGCCATCAAGGTTGCCAATGTAAACTGTGTTGTCAAGAATAAGTGCCGGAGCTTCGATAGCGTTGCCTGTTTCGAATTTCCAGACCTGTTTCCCTTTTAAATCAAGGCAGTACACAAAACCATCGGTGGAGCCAATTACCACTTTGCCATTGGCAACTACCGGTGCGGATTTTATGATATCGCCGGTGGTAAAAGTCCAGAGCAATTTCGGTGCAGCCGGAAGTACGGTTTTTGAAACGCCTTTCAGGTTTTGGTCGCCACGGAAAATTGGCCACGAATCGGTGGGTTGGGCAACCGTTTCAATAACGAAAAAGAGATAAACTATTAGTTGAAAGTATTTCATATTCAATCAATTTATTTTTATTAACGATTAACAATTGCAGATTTTTGATTGCAGATTTATAATTCTAAATTCGAAAATCGACATTCGTTAATCATCATTCGTTAATCGATTTTCTTCAGTGAAATCGCCCCCGTCGGACATCCTTCTGCAACCTTTACAGCAATTTTACTTAATCCATCCTTCAGTTCCTCATTAAAAGGGATTCCGATTTCCACATCAAAACCTCGTCCAATATAGGTAAAACCAAACTTCTCTCCATACTTTTCAGTCAGTCTTACACAAATACCGCACCTAATACATTTTTGCGCTTCGTAAACCACCAAATCGTGATTCATTTGTTTGGTGATACTCCGGCGTTCGCTGGTCTTAAACCGTTTCTGGTCAACCTGATACTGGTCAGAATATTCCCTCAGTTTACAATCGTCGATGGCGCGGCAATCGCAATGTAAACAACGTTTGGCTTCGGCAACGGCTTCTTCTTTTGAAAAACTGCTGTGGCCGCCGTTTTCAGGGAAAGTACGTTTTCCTTCCACCGATTCTTTTATGTATGCTGAAAAATCAGCACTTACCAGTTTACCGAAACGTGAATTAAACATCCGTGGTTCGCCTTTAATTTCCTTACCATTAAAATATTGAAGTACAGAAAAAGCCACTTCTTTTCCCTGTCCAACTGAACGCACAGCCAGCCGTGATGAGCGCAATACATTTCCAACAGCGAAAACTTTCGGGTCGGAAGTTTGGTACGAATCCTTTTCTGCGATGATTCCTTTCGGGGTTGCTTTCAATCCAAAAAATTCAGCATTTTCGGGAACTGTTCCTGTGGCAATTACCACTGCATCAAAATCCTTTTTTAATGATTCAAAAACTTCGCGGTCGATATTTTTTCCACCCTGAAATTTAACGCCGGTTTTAAGGATTAATTCAATCTCTTTATCCAGAACTTCTTTTGGCAAAATTTCTTCTGAAATGGCTGTCCGAAGCAATCCCCCGGCTTTTTCGTTTTTGTCAAGTAAAGTTACATTAACACCTTTTAACTGAAGATAATATGCGGCTGCCAATCCTGCTGGTCCGGCACCAATTACTACTACTTTCTTTCCGATTTTCTTGGCCGGAATTATTTCAGGTTCAGCACCTTCGTCGCCTACAAAACGTTTCAACAAACAAATCGAAACCGCTTCATCTACTGTTTTTCGATGACAGGCGCCTTCGCAGGGAGCAGGACAAATTCGGCCCAAAACAGCAGGCAGTGCAATGTCGCGTTTTACCACCGCCAGCGATTCATCAAATTTTCCGGCAGCAATCAAACGGTTCATCAGCGGGATGTTCATGTGTGCCGGACATGCAATCTGGCAGGGCGCTTCGCAGTCGCCCACATGTTCGCTAAGTAACAGTTCGAGCGCCGTTTGGCGTGCTTCTTTTATTTCTGAATCATCGGTAATCACTTCCAATCCTTCGGTTGCCTTTACCGAACACGATGGAAAAAGTTTGCCGTTTTTCTGTTCTTTTACAAGGCATAACATGCACGAAGTGAAATGCTCCAGTTCGTTGTGCCAACACATATTTGGAACGTGAATACCCAGTTTTTCCGCGGCTTTCATCACCGAAGTACCGTTTCCGACCTGGATTTCGATATTATTTATTGTTAGTTTAATCATATCCTTTTTCTCGCAAAGGCGCAAAGACGCCTGGAAAATTTAAAATCTTTTTTTTGAAACCAGCGGTTTCACATGTTTATAGAAAGCAGGTTAAAATTTGATGTTCGACTCCGGATGGAGTCGCATTTTCAAATTTGTATTTTTTCTATAAACATTTGACCTCGCTGAGGTCTTTTATTATTTTTACCGTTCACAGGGTGTTACCCTTTGCTTTTACATATCGCCCTTTCAGTGCTGTTTAATCAGTAGCAAGCAACCAATAACAAGCAACTACTTCACATCAATCGCATCCTCCGGGCAAACAGCGCGGAAGGCATCGCATTTAATGCACAATTCGGTATTAATCGAATGTTTCTCGTGCGGGGTGAATGGAATTGCATCCACCGGGCATTTTTGAACACACATTGTACAGCCAATGCATTTATCATTAACAGAATAGGTAATCAACTGGG
>DATITY010000658.1:0-3474 GCA_035467235.1 Draconibacterium sp.
AAAATGGTTTGATCCGGAGAATATCCAATCTCTCCCAATCCTTTTTTATTGTTGAAATGTTTAAAAACCTTATCCCAGGCGTCATGAACAGTTGCTTCGCCTGTAAGATTGATCATCGCGCTGTCCATCATTATTTTAACAACTTCCTTGTCTGTGTTTTTTGGCAGAAAATAACCGTCATCATCGGCAGTGTTGCCTTTCCCGTCAGCGCCCCATCCATTGGTACAACTAATATTGGTAGCATTGGCATTAAACACCCATGCCACACGTCCAGGGTTTATACCGTTTGCAATTCCCATCGGTGAATTTGGAGGATCAGGCAAAGTGCCGCTTACTGCAATGGTTTGTGCAATCGCTACCCTAACATCTTGTCCAAAAAATATAAGTGCAGTTACAAGGGTTATCAGTGTAAATACGCCAGCCATTGCATACCGCGCTGAATAAAAGCTGGCACGCGCTCTGCGGAAAGCCAGGAATGCACCGGAAAAACTTAAAATATAAACAATCAAGGCTGACATAAATGGTGCTGCCGTTCGCATGCACGGGTATGCTGCCCGTGATGGTTTTGGAATTACCCGAATCAGGAACCATGCTGTTGATACGATTCCGAGGATAAAGAATGTTACTTTGGCCGGAACCGACCAACGGTCTAATTTTTTTTTCCACGATATAAACCGGACCGGAATCTCTTTTGTTATCTTATTTTTCATGATAATCAGTTATTTTGACTATTAAAGTTTTATGATTTTTTGTACTGAAGTACTGTTATTTACGGAGACTTTAGTAAGGTAAATTCCTTTTTTTAAACCCTGCAGATTGAATGAACCGGAATAATTTGTGCTGTTTTTTACGTCGCTAAAACCAGTCACTTTTATCCCGGTAAGGTTATAAACCGCGACATCAACTTTCCCGGTACCGGCCGAATGAATGGAGATATTCATTTCATTTGCGATGTGATTTGGATAGATTTTAACCCGCTGGACATTTGAAATATTTTCTTTCAAAACGGAAGTAATGCCAGCCTTCATTAGTTTTACGACACCATAATCGTTAGCGCTCATCCAGCAGGTGTTAAATATTTTTTGTCCGTTTTCAGTACTGATACTGTTTTGAGTTCCGCTAAAACCAAAATTTGCAGTGTATTCCTTTCCGGGAGTGGAACCAAAAAAATGATCGCGTTTGCCATCATTGGCATCATTGTCGCAATAGGCCATGGTCATCCCCATGATTTTGCCTCCTGTCAATGTAACTCTGGCCTTTTCAGGATCTGTAGCAGTAGAACCATTCTTTTGCTGAGTGGGATAAGTGTCGTTAAAAACTTTTAATGAAAATTCATAAACAAAGTTATTTCCTGATTTTTTCATTGCAAATCCGGGGAAATGTGAAGCATAATTTACCACCCATGACGAACTCCAGTCTTTTCCATCCAAATCTTCAACTGTAAAATCAATGGTAGTTTCCCCGTCAGCCGGGGCATTAACAGTGATGTGATATGACAATGCATTCTGGGCATTTTCAGTGCCATTATCAAAAACATGGGCGCCTTTTGAACGATCCTCATCAATAAAAATCTCCACAACATCATAATTTGGATAGCCAAAAGGGCCATTTGAAGCAAAGTTATAGCCGTCTATAAATGAATCATCAATGATATCTACCAGAAAATAAAGCATATTGCTTTCTTCATTCCAGATAACTTTATATTTCCCTGAAAAGTCGGAGGATGAAGGTACAGTGCCTTTCCATGGCATCCAAACCTGATCAATGGATTGCCAGGATACTCCTTCGACATTCCAGACTTCGTCATTTCCAATTCCGTCAATTAAAGGAATAACTGTTACTTGCTGCACTCTGACGGTATCATCCTGAACTGCATAAACTGTTGCCGATTCAAAAAATACCCATATTGCAATTAGTGAAATTATTTTAAAACAGGAATGCTTCATTGTTTAATTTAATAACGTGATACTTGCTTTAACATCAACCGGGATAAAATCCCCTAAAGGTGATTAAGAATTTCTTCACCGATCTTCTTCATAGCAATAGCCAGTTGATTATCTATCGTTTTTACTGATATATCAAGAATCTGTGCAATTTCCTTGTATTTTAACTGTTCGATTTTTGCCAGACTAAATATTAACTTGCATCGTTCAGGCAAATGATCGATAGCACGGCCAATTGCTTCTCTAAGCTCTTTGGAAATCAGTTCCGACTCGGGGCAAATTTCATCGATCAATATTGTTACAGAAAGATCCTCCAGTTGAATTGCTTTACTTCGCTTCTCTTTCTCAAGATAATTTAGGGAAGTGTTTCTCACAGAAGCAAATAAATAGGCTTTGAAATTTTCGATTTGTGACAGTTTGCTTCGGTGAACCCAAACATTGAAAAAAACATCCGAAACAGCTTCTTCAGCCAACTCTTTATTTTTAAGAATTGAAATTGAAAAACGTGAAAGCCCATCAGCATATAATTCAAACAATTGCCGGAATGCCTTTTCGTCGCCTTCCCTGCTAATTTTGTCAAGCAACTTATGTAATATATTAGCTTCAGATAATTTCATAATCCGAAGCTAAATTATAATTTTTACGAAACATACAATGCAGGTAAAAATCATGTTAAGGGGTGAGTTATAAAGGAAATATTTCAAAGTGAATCCAAGATACCTATGCAAAAAGCACGAAAGTATACTTGGGTAAAGATGATTAAAGGCCTGTATTCTGCACCAAATTTTTTACACCATGGCTTCAGCCCGGTGATAACAAGTCATGCTGAAGAAAACCGGCTTTAGCCTTTAAAAAGAATTAAACGCTAAAGCCAGCAAAAAACGTTTAGTGGCAACCTCCGGGCTAAAGCGCCGGTGTAATAAAAAGGAAAGAAAAGTATACACCGCGACTTCAGCCGGGTGAATGCAAGTCATGATTAGGACATCCAGCCTTTAACACTAAACTAATATTTCAATTTCGGTTCAACGTCCATTTCCTGCAAAGCGCCTTCGAGCGCCCAGCCGGTAAACGAGGCAAAATTGCCGTCGCGGTAAACCCGCGTTGCTCCGGTGTGTGGCTTTTTGCTTCCGGGTTCAACCGACAATCCGGCCAATGTTTTCTGAATTTCAGGCGCCAGTGGAAGCGATGTCTTTCCGGCTTCCTGGATGGTGCGGGCTGCGTAAAGCGCCAGCCATAACTGTTCGTCGTTCATCCATTTTTCCAAAACAGGCAGAGCTTTTTCTGGTTTGTTCAGTTTACAAAGCAACCCGGCGGCTGCAATCTGCACTGTTGGAGATTCGTCAATCAGCAATTCGTCGATTTGCGAGATATAATTTTTTGCCTCGTCTCCAGTGTTCATCAATCCAATTACTGCCCAAAAACGGACGGCGCTGTCTGAATCGGTAAGATTGGATGCAATTTCTGCCGGTTGCGCAACCCTTACCATTTCAGCGGCGGTGTAAATCTTTTCCAAATCGTATTTTGCCGGGTC
>DATITY010000659.1:0-6185 GCA_035467235.1 Draconibacterium sp.
TTACGAGATAATGCAAATACTGGGTATCTCTGCCTTTGACAAAACTCCAGTAAAAGAGCTGCTTACCGAATTACAAGTCAATCAAAATTTCAATGAACAATATGATTTATTTAGCAATCAATTTTAACGCATCAGTAGTAATTTCAAATAATTAGTATAAAAAACTCTATTACGAAAATGATACGTAACAAGAATTTACAAAATTACAGATTCCAATAATAAAAATTTTCCCGCGATATTTTAAAATCAGGATATTAGCACTATTTTTATATTGTCGAATGCTTTCACAATTTACTAGCTACTTCTATGTCAAAAATTTCCAAGGTTAAGCGAGGGCTTGTATTTTTTTTTGTTTTTGTAGTCAACTACACACTTTTTCCAGCATATTGCCAAATCTTTTCAACTAAAACATTAACAACGGAAAATGGACTTTCCCACAATTTTGTGCAACACATTACCCAGGACCAAACGGGTTTTTTGTGGATTTCGACCTGGGATGGAATAAGCCGCTATGATGGTTACGAATTTAAAAACTACTACCACAAACCGAACGATTCGACAACATTGCCTTTTTTTGTGGTTAACAAAGCAGTGGTTGACCGCTCAAATAATGTTTGGGTAATGTGTCATCAACGCCCGGTGGTAATTTATAACCGAAATAAAGATTGTTTCGAAAACTTCAAAACCGATGAATTTAATAAACTTATAATCGCCACCCTGACATCAGGACCCGACAGCTCCATTTGGATGTATTCAACCGACAAGTGCTTATTGTACCATTTTGATAGTGTTAAAAACTTGTTTTCAAAATTTCGATTGGTTAACGAAAATGATTCGGAAAGCATATCCCCTGGTTTTAGTCCTCAATTAATAATTGATAATAAAGGAGGTGTTTGGATGATTTCAATTATAAACAGAAAATACGAAGTGTTGAGGGGTGAAATTATAAACGAGAATACAGTTAAACTGCATTCAATGAATTCGTTACCCATAAATATAACAGGTGACGATTCTGAATTCAAGCTCCTGCCTGCTTACGATATACTTATTGATGAAAACGGAAAAATAATTTTGTTTTCGAAATTTGGGCTTTTTACCTTCGACAGGACTGTTAACAGGTTTGTTGAAACCGACTCTTCTGCATTATCTGGTGCGCGTTCGGGCCAACCCTATTATTTCTGGTCTGGTGAAAAAACAGGTATTCATGTTATAGATTCAATCCAAAAAAAGGAAATTGTAATAAACCCCGGGCCAGGAAAGTTTATCGAAAACCTGTTTGTTGACAACCAGGGAACCATTTGGAGCGCCGATTTTACTGCCAACCGCGAAAATATTGGTTTAAACCGGTATATAACAACACCTTCCTATTTCAAATACTATTTAACAGGTAAAAGTAAAACTGAAGTGAATATTGAAAAACATTCAAATCCAATTACAAACAGCTCAAGTAAATGGGTTGCAATGCACGGACTTGAAACCATTTTTCAATTCTTCCCCGACGGTAGTTATCGAAATTTTTCTGTTCCAACAGTAAACGGTATAACTCCTTTGATATATTCAATGGCAAGTGATTCACTGGGATTGTGGCTCGGTTGTAGCGACAATTGTTTAATTCGCTTCGATTTTCAAAACAATAAATTTACCACCTATATTTTAAATCCTAAGGAAAAATCAGAAAAACCTGACATGAGGATTCATAATATTCTGCATGAGGGAAATAACCTCATCATCAACGCCGGGATAGCAATTTTCATGTATAATATTGATAACAAAAAATTAACTGCCAAATATTTACATGAACCGAACATGCCATGTTTTTCTATGGTAAGTGACGGCAATCAAGGATATTGGATTTGTGTAAACAGCAATACAATCAAACATTTAAATTCCGATTTTAAAGAACTTGCAACATACCGTTTTGATGATGGGCAAAACAATGTGGAGCACATTTGCCTTGGCGACAGCAGCGATATTTGGGTTGCGTTAATGGGAGGCGGACTGGGGCATTTGTATACAAAAACCGGTAAAATGGAAGTTTTTAACACTGAAAACGGATTGGTGAACAACACGCTTTTGAGTATTATGAAACAAAAAAATGGGAATTTATGGATTTCTACAAATAAAGGAATTTCAATGTTTAATCCAGCTTCCCGCCAGTTCAGGAACTTTGGAAAAACCGAAGGAATGCTCATCGAAGAATTCGATTTGGATGCCTATTATTTGGCTCCGGATGGGGAAATGTTTTTTGGCGGAGTGGGTGGAATGGTAAGATTTTACCCCGACAGTGTTGAAAAATACTCTACAGTCAGAAATGGAGGAAAGTTATTGGTTACCGATTTTAAGGTGTCGGGTATTCCGCGCTATTTTGAAAAACCCATTTACGAATTGGAAACGGTAAAACTCGACCCTGGCGAAAATAATTTCCAACTTACTTTTTCACGTCTCGATTTTAAAAATTCAGAAAAAATAAAATACCGTTACCGGCTACTGGGAAATAATGATTTATGGACTGATACCGACTACCGCCAAAGAAATATCAATTACTCAAATCTTATACCCGGCAGTTATAAACTCGAAATTGAAGCAACTAACAGTTTTGGTGATTGGGATAGTGCCATGTCTTTGCTGTTGATTATTTCGCCTTTTTACTTTCAAACATGGTGGTTTAAAGTACTTTTAATATTGGCGCTTGCTTTTGTATTTGTGGCAGGGGTAATTATATACAACCGTCAAATCGGCCTGAAGGCAAAGCAAATGCAAAACCAATTAAAACTCGAAAGCCTTCGCGGGCAAATGAATCCGCACTTTATTTTTAATGCACTCAACTCGGTTAATTACTTTATTTCAAACAATGATAAAATATCGGCAAACAGTTACATCTCCGATTTTTCGAGGCTAATTCGGTCAATACTAAATAATTTATCGCATGATTTTATACCTTTTGAAAAAGAATTGGAATCTATCCGCGATTATTTACACCTGGAGCACTTACGGTTTAGCGATAAATTTAATTATGAAATTAATATCGAAATTGAAAACCAAGGGCAGATTTCCGTTTTCCCCGGGCTGGTGCAACCAATTATCGAAAACGCAATATGGCACGGTGTGCGGGGTTTGGAAGAAAGGACAGGATTGATTAAAGTTAGCTTCAAAACCGTTGACGGGCAAAAAATTAAATGTATTGTTGAAGACGATGGAATTGGACGAAAACAAGCCGAAATTTCTAAAAATATATTGCCCGGGAAAAAATCGCATGGAATTGGGATTGTGAGCGAAAGGTTAAAAATCATCAGTGAAATCAGAAAAATTCAATATAAACTAACTTTTGAAGATATTAGTCCCAACCTACAGGAACCAGGAACACGGGCAACCATTGATTTGCCCATTAAATGCAATATTTTGGAAATAGCAAAAACAGAACTAATTTAATAACAATATAAATGAACCTGCAATCCATCAAAACAGTTATTGTTGACGACGAAAAGCCATCGCGGGAAGTGCTGGCCAATTACCTCCGCGAGTTTTGCCCTACTATTCAAATTATTGCTGAATGTAAATCGGCGAAAATGGCCTTTAAAGCCATTTCAGAAAATCAGCCGCAACTGGTTTTTCTCGATATCGAAATGCCAAAAGGCAGCGGTTTCGATTTGCTCCGAATGTTTGAGACTATCAATTTTAAGGTGATTTTCGTTACAGCATTTTCTGTCTATGCGGTTCAGGCTTTCAGGTTTTCTGCTGTCGATTTTTTATTAAAACCGATAAAAATCAGTGAGCTTAAAGAAGCTGTAAATAAAGTGCAGCATGAATTCGAAGTAAAAGACGCTTTTTTGAACGTAAAAACCTTGCTGGAAAACTTATCGGCTCAATCTTCACCCAACCGAAACCTTGTAATTCCCGATTCGAAAGGGTTTAGTGTAATAAAAACGTCAGACATTATTTATTGTGAAGCCGAAGGTTATTGCACCCGTTTTTTTCTTTTCGGAAAAATTAAAATCAGCAGTTCAAGAAACCTGAAGTTTTACGAGGATATTTTACCCCAAAATCTTTTTATACGGACACATCACTCTTATATTGTTAATTTACAACACGTAAAAGGGTATTCAAACCAGGAGGAGATTTTGCTTACCGATGGATTAAAATGTCCGTTAAGTGCAGGAAACAAACATCAATTTATTGGTTTGTTTAAAAAACATTGACAGAATTTTTGGAATTTGAAATGCATAGGATTTTACCCTGATTATTTATGCGAATTACGGATAGAAATAATTATAAAATTATAATGCTGAAGGCATGAAATGATTTTAGCTGATTAGAATGAAACGGGATGAAAATGCCGAAAGTAAGACAGTATTATGTCACCACTTCGTGGTTTAATAATACGAGTAAAATGAATTATTCCAACCCTTCGGATTTTAAACCAAACTCTTAACTCACATTATTTATTTATTTGTTTAGTGCCACAAACATACTATCTGTTAGATGAAAATGCCCAACTGTTGGATGAATAGAATTCCAACATAATTCTTTTTTATTTTCACACCAAAGTTCAAACACTGACTTGAACAAATTAACCTTTTCATATCTCTTTTATGCCTGAGCAAACAATAAAGACATTGGTTGTTGATAGTGATGAATCATCGGTTACATTTTTGACCCAACTGATTCACAGTTGCTGTCCTGAAATCGAAATCGTATCAATTTGTCATTCGTTAAAACAGGCAGCAAAAGCTATCAGCGAATTCCACCCCAAGCTGGTTTTTGCTGAAACGGAATTGCCAGATGGTAATGTTTTCGACCTGATTCAAAATTGGGATGAAATAAATTTCAAGGTCGTTTTTATTACTGTTAACTGCGAAAATGCCATTAAGGCATTCCGTTTTTCAGCTTCTGATTATTTACTTAAACCCGTTAAAAGAGATGAATTGATTGAAGCAGTAAGAAAAGTAAAAACTGAACTTACAGAATTGAATTCGTTTGACGGACTTAAATCTTACCTCGGACAATTTAATGGAAATGGTGAAAAGTTTAAGTCACTAGTGGTTTATAACTCGAAGGGTTTTACCGTTTTAAAAACCGATGAAATCATTTATTTGGAAGCCGATGGGTATTGTACCAATTTTTACCTGCAGGGGAAAGAAAAAATCAGCAGTTCGCGCAACTTAAAATTTTACAGCGAACTTCTGCCGGCAGCCACATTTATGCGGGTACACCATTCATTTATTGTTAACTTAATCCATGTAAAAGGTTACAACTGTCAGGATGAAATTTTATTGTCCGAAAACTTGAGCTGTTCGTTAAGCGTAACACATAAAAACCAGTTTATGGGATATTTTAAACATAAAAAATGAAAAAATACAATTGTTTGATGAAAGCTGCACTTTGTTAGATAGAAAGGTACACATATAGGATAACGACATTTTTTACAATAAATCAGATTAAATTCATCTTAGCATTTTAATCCCGGGAAGTTCTAAAATCAAAACTTACAATTATGAAAACCAGATTTACCTTTCCAATTTGTTTTTTTCTGACATTCTTTTTTTATCAGCTTCAGGCACAGGAATCCACTTCCACTGCAGGTGGAAACATGAACGGTGCCGGCGGTTCAATCTGCTTTACCGTCGGCCAGGCAGCGAGTCAGTATCTGGGCCAGTCCTCTGGTTCAGTTGCGCAGGGAGTGCAGCAACCTTACGAGATTTTTCTGATTACCGGCATTGACGAAGCCAAAGGAGTTACCCTCGATTTTCAGGTTTATCCAAATCCTGTTCAAGATTTTCTGAAACTTAAAATTCAGGATCTAAATCTGAAAAACCTCATCTGGAGAATCCATGATTCTTCAGGAAAACTCTTAAACACTGACAAGGTTTCTGGCCCGGAAACATTGATTCCCATGACAAATTATGCTGCGGGCGTATATTTATTTTCAGTTACCGATAAAAACAATCTTCAGTACAAAACATTCCAAATCATTAAAAACTAAGCGATATGAAAAAATTTTACATCTCCTTCTGCCTTGCGCTGGCTGCTTTAATACTCCAGGCTCAAATTCCGGCAGGATTCAACTACCAGGCAGTAATCCGCAACGAAACCGGTGAACTGGTTAAAAACAAAACCATCGGGCTCAGGTATACCATTTTAAAGGACGCTGAAAATGGCGTCCAGGTTTATTCCGAAGTTATTTACCC
>DATITY010000660.1:0-4213 GCA_035467235.1 Draconibacterium sp.
AATCAGAAGAATCAACGAAAAACTTCCGGTTAATATGTACCAAACCGGAAATAAACCGACAGCAATCCACATTTTAGCGCCGTTTAAAAACCGGATTGCCAGGTAAAACATCAGAATCTGAAGAAAAATACCCAGGTTATTAAAGGCCACATATTGGTAATTGGTTTGCAAATAAAACAATATCGCCCCGGTTAAAAACGGAATCAGAAAGAAAGTCTTTCCGGTTAAAACTTTCCCTATTTCAGTGATGACAAAAACTACAAGGCAAATTTCTGTCGAAACAATAACAGCACCTGCAAGCGGGTAAAAGTAAAAGGCGGTTTGAAGTTCGGCCAGCCAGACAAGAAAACCGCCGGGCTGACTAAAATGTTCTGCCAGATACGAAAATGATACAAGAAAAAGTGTTGATTTTTCCTGGTAAAAAAAGATATAACTGGAAAACCAATAAAAATAAAAGGTTGACAATGCAAAAAACGTAAGATAAGCTGAGATTTGTAAAATCCGGTTGATTTTCAGGTCAGTTACATTCATTTTTCACAATATTATTTGTCTGACCATTTGGGTTGAATTGCTTCGCTTTGAGAGGCCTTTCGTATTTCTCCCGGACTGAATGAAAAATCAGATTCAGCAAATTCGGGTATGTTAAAAGTTTTCAGAAACCGGCTGTAGAATTTGGGATCTTCCTGCGGTAACACAAAAGGTTTTCGGGCAATTCCATTTTCACCTACATACGAAATATAGGGACGAGCCGACAATCCATCGCCGCGTTTACTGCTAAAAACCAGCCATTTCCCGTTGGCCGACCACGAATGATAGCTCTCCGTAAAATCGCTGTTAACATCTAATTTGGTAACCGAAAAATCTTCGAGTTTAACTGAGTACAAATCAGCCTCTTTATGCCAGATCGGGAAACAACCATAATCGTGAAGCGTAAAAACCAGTGATTTTCCATCAGGCGAAATCCGCGGAAAAGAAACACTTTTACTTAATGAAGCGGCATCGAAAACCAACTCAACTTCACCAAAAGAACGGGTTGAAGGATTGAAATTCACCCTGCAAAGATTGTATTTTGTGTCGCGGTAATCGTATTCTTTGCCAATTTGTACAGCGCGACAAAAGTAAAGATAATCACCGGTTGGCGACCATTCCGGGTAAGTGTCCATAAATAGTTTATCCGGGTTAACCGGAATGTTCATCATTTCATTTTTTGCCAAATCGTACAAAACCAGTGAGGAGGCCAAATCTGAAACCTCAATTTTTTTACTCTCCGATGAATGAAATTGCTGCACTACCTTATTCGATGAAAAAGCAACAAAATTTCCTGATGGATGCCAGCGCGGATAAGTTGCGCTGTTCTCCATTTCCTTTGTTTTCAGGTTGAATTTTTTCAGATCTCCATCCGTAACAAAATAAGTTCCCCCCATCGAACCCCGCATGTGAAACATGAAGTTATCCGGATTTTGTTGGTTAACTGCGTGGCAATTCACACAATTTTGGTCAACCACATTATTTTGCACGACAACTTTTTCCTCGAAACTTTCCAGACTGCGCTGCATAATGCTTATTTCTGTCCAGCTTTCGTACCCTGGAAACAACAATCTGTAATACAAATATGGCGCAACCGGCGATTCAGAAATGGTATTCCAAAACGGTTCAAATTGCTTCCACTCCCCTTCCCTTTTCACAAAAACCTGGTAAGTAAGTTTTTGATTCACATTATTATTTAGCAGTTTTTTCCATTTATTTTCCGGAATTTTTATGATTCCCGTTTTTTCCGAAACTTCAATCGATTCTCCTTTTTCATCTACGATCCTAACAAAAAAAGCATCCCCTTTTTCTTCAATCGAAAAGTTTAAAGGAGCAATATTTATTGGAATCGTTAAATCAGTATAGTCGGGGTCAATGATTGGTTTATTATTTAAACGGGAAAAGTTTCCATCAGGGACAGAAGAACAAGCCGCAATAACATAAGTGAACACAATGATAATCAGTTTATTTTTGGTTTTCATCATAGCTTAATCAAGAACTGTAAAGAAAGAATTGAATTTCATAAAAACCAAACAATTCCAATGGTTTTAATTGCCAAAAAGTCTATTCAGAATTAGTCCTGTTATTATCAATTTATATTAAAATACCTCTCTAACTTTAATTTTCGAAGTAAAAACAAGAATTTAATTTCAATTCGTTTTGCATTTTAAATTGTTTTTTTACATTTGCCCTCGATTTAACAAAAACAGATGAAATTATTTTCTACATACATTCTAGTCGTTGTGGTTGTCATTCTTGGATTTTCCAGGAGAGGCTAGAATATGTTGTAGATTAAAAAATATTTACAAGCCTTTCCTAAAAAACGGGGAAGGCTTTTTTTATTAAACAAACTAAAGAAAACGAGTAATGCAAATACCATTAAGAAGCAACACGACTACGCAAGGCCGCAGAATGGCCGGTGCACGCAGTTTATGGCGGGCCAACGGAATGAAGGAAGAACATTTTGGAAAACCAGTTATTGCCATTGTAAATTCGTTTACCCAGTTTGTTCCGGGCCATGCTCATTTACATGACATTGGACAATACATTAAAGGATTAATTGAAAAACATGGTTTTTTTGCAGCAGAGTTTAACACGATTGCCATCGACGACGGAATTGCAATGGGCCATGATGGTATGTTGTACTCACTTCCATCGCGCGATGTAATTGCCGACAGCGTTGAATACATGTGCAATGGCCACAAGGTTGATGCGATGGTTTGCATCTCAAACTGCGACAAAATTACTCCGGGAATGCTGATGGGCGCAATGCGCTTAAATATTCCAGCCGTGTTTGTGTCGGGCGGACCGATGGAAGCAGGAACGGTTGGCACAAAAAAATACGACCTCGTTGACGCCATGGTTTTAGCTGCCGACCAGGCCATTTCCGACCAGGAACTTTCTGTAATCGAACAGAATGCCTGTCCAACCTGTGGTTCTTGCTCGGGTATGTTTACAGCAAACTCAATGAATTGTCTCGCAGAAGCAATCGGTTTGGCACTTCCCGGAAACGGAACAATTGTAGCAACCCATGCTAATCGTAAAAAACTATTCGAAGAAGCTGTTGAAAAAATTGTTGCTGCTACAAAAGCATATTATTACGACGGAAACGACAAAGTTTTGCCACGAAACATTGCAAACCGCGAAGCATTTTTAAACGCCATGAAACTTGATATTGCAATGGGTGGTTCGACCAACACAGTTTTGCATTTGCTGGCCATTGCTCACGAGGCAGAAGTTGATTTTACAATGGAAGATATCGACAGGCTTTCACGGGTTACACCTAATCTTTGTAAAGTTTCGCCGAGTTCGCACTACCATGTTCAGGATGTGAACCGTGCCGGTGGTATTTTATCCATTCTTGGAGAACTCGACCGAGCCAATTTAATAGAAACTTCGGTTAACCGCATTGATGGTAAAACCTTAAAAGAAGCTTTAAATGAATTTGATATCATGCGGGAAACTGTTACCAGTGAAGCAAAAACGAAGTTCCTTTCGTCACCGGGCGATGGACGGCGCAACCTGGTTTTAGGATCGCAGGATAATTATTATACGAACCTTGATGACGACCGTGAAAAAGGTTGCATACGCGACTTTGAACACGCATATAATAAAGATGGCGGTCTGGCTGTGCTTTACGGAAATATTGCCGAAAGTGGCTGTATTGTAAAAACGGCAGGTGTTGATCCATCGCTTTATAAATTCAGTGGAACCACAAAAGTTTTCGATTCGCAGGATGATGCGGTAAACGGAATTCTTGGCGACGGAATTCAAAAAGGTGATGTAATTGTGATTCGTTATGAAGGCCCAAAAGGCGGACCGGGAATGCAGGAAATGCTCTACCCCACTTCATACCTGAAATCGATGCAACTCGATAAATATTGTGCACTAATTACCGACGGAAGATTTTCAGGCGGAACATCAGGACTTTCTATCGGACATGTTTCTCCAGAAGCAGCAGGTGGCGGTGCGATTGCATTAATTCAAAACAACGATATAATTGAAATTGACATTACAACACGTTCAATCATTTTAATGATCTCCGAAGAAGAAATGGCAAGCCGCAGAGCAGCAGAAGAAGCCAGAGGTAGCAATGCATTCACACCGGCCACAAGGAAAAGAACCATTTCGAAGGCACTAAAAGCTTACGCAAGTTTGGTATCGTCTGCTGACAAAGGAGCCGTGA
>DATITY010000661.1:0-2371 GCA_035467235.1 Draconibacterium sp.
CAGGGAACCAATAAACCCTATTAAGCTGGTTTCATCCCATTTAAATAGTAAGCAGACAATTTTAAAAGTTGTCTGCTTATTTTTGTTGCCAATATTTCGAACAATTAAAAAATAAACAGAAAATTTAAAAATGAGAAAAACAACACAACAAATTTTAATCTTACTTTTTACAGTATTTCTGGCTGTTTCGTGCCAGAAAAAACAGGAAATAAAAGTTGTCGTAACACCCGAAAACGCGTTACAATCGTACCTTAACAATGGCGACAACTCTTTTAAATGGGAAGTTCAGGATTCTACAAAAACTGATGGTGTCAGGCTATATCGAATCCTTTTTACTTCGCAAACCTGGAGAGATACAGCATGGAATCACGAACTTACTGTGATTGTGCCGGATTCTGTAAAATATTCCGATGCCCTTCTTTTTATTACAGGGGGAAGCGTTAAAGAAGGACAACCTAATACCCACAAGTGGGACGAGGACGAAATTATTGCTTTAGGCGAAGTGGCAAAAACAAATAAAGCAGTTGCTGCAATTGTCTGGCAGATTCCAAACCAGCCACGCTACGGTGGCAAAACGGAAGATGAATTGATTTCGATGACCTTGCATAATTTTCAAAAAGACAGCGACTATACCTGGCCGCTGCTTTTCCCGATGACAAAAAGCGCCATTCGGGCAATGGATGCTGTTCAGGAGTTTTCAGCAAATAAACTGAATTCGAAAGTAAACCAGTTTGTAGTCACAGGGGCATCGAAACGCGGCTGGACGACCTGGCTTACAGGAGCGCACGACAAACGGGTAAAAGCCATAGCCCCAATGGTTATCGATATGTTGAACTGGGATTTGAATATAGAATACCACAAGGTAACCTGGGGTGATTACAGCATCCAGATTGAAGACTACGTAAAACTGGGGATTGCACAACAGGCGAATACGCCGGAAGGTCAAAAGGTGGCTAAAATGGTAGATCCGTATTCATACCGTAAAAACCTGACCATGCCCAAAATGTTATTCATGGGAACCAACGACGAATACTGGCCAGTTGATGCAATTAAAAACTACATCGACAGCATACCGGGCGACAATTATATTTGTTACACACCCAACGCCGGCCACGACCTGGGCGACAGAAAAACTTACCTTGCCGGAATCAGCGCCTTTTTTGGAACCACCATCACAAATGGTACATATCCAAAATGTGATTATAAAATTGCCGAAGAAAATGGCAAAATTATATTAACGATTCAGGCAACACCCGAAATTCTGGAAGACGCCATTTTGTGGAGTGCAAATTCAAACGACCGTGAATTCAGGGACAAAGTTTGGAGCAGTGTTAGTTTGGGTAAAACCAACTTGGCCGAATTCAGCCAGGAAATTGATTATCCCGAAACTGGTTTTAAAGCTTTTTACATTGACCTGAAATACAAAGCGCCTTTTACCGGGAGCTTTACACAAAGTACACGCATGTTCCTTTCCAACAACACAAAGGTTTTACTGAATCGTGGTGAATAACAATATAATTCAATGTCGTTTAGTTTAAAATAAAAGACTTCGACTTCGCTCAGTCTGACTGTCACCCTGAGCGAAGTCGAAGGGTGATTTTATCTCAATATTTAATATGACCATAATTAAAAAAATCGGAATTAGCCTCGGAATTATTATTGCACTCCTGATAGTATTGTTTCTGGCAGCCACTGGTCCTGTCGATGAAACCCCCTATTTCGAAACCGGATATTTCAAAAAAAGCTGTGCTGAAGCCGATAGTCTGAAAAACAACTTCACCCCCGTTAAAGGATTGTTGCTGGCAGGTTTTTCGAAAGTGAGCATCACTCCCACTCTCAACAGTGCTGCCGATAATATTGAAAAGGGCGAATTTGTGAAAATTCCGATGGCAGGTTTTGGTGCCAGAAAAGGAGAACCATCAACCGGAATTCACGACAGCATATTCGTGAAAGCCGCAGCCCTGAAAGTGGAGGACAAACTTGTTGTGCTTGTGGGCGCCGATATTCTGATTATGCCACCGAATATTACCGATTCGGTAATGAAAGTATTAGCTGAAAATGGAATAAAACGCGAAGAAGTATTTTTGTCGGCTACGCATACGCATTCCAGTGTGGGAGCCTGGGGACCCGGTTTTGTGGGAAAGGAATTTGCAGGTGAATTCAATCCCATTATCGTAAAATGGCTTGTTCAGAAAATATCGAAAGCAGTATTAATTGCTGTTGCCGACCTGAAACCGGCAGCCATTTCAACCGGCGATTTTAATGCAGCCGATTATACCCGAAACCGGCTCATCGGTGAATTAGGCACAAAAAACGATGATTTCAGTTACCTGCTTATTCAGCAAAACGAAGGTAAAAAAGCGGTTGTGGG
>DATITY010000662.1:0-2146 GCA_035467235.1 Draconibacterium sp.
GTTGCCGATTACAAAAAAACATTTGAAAAACATACCCTTCAGGTTTTGGGAGGTTATGAAGTTGAAGGATCCACATTCAGGCGATTGCAGGCTTCATCCGAGAATTATTCAACCTATAAGTTGCCTGAACTTTCAAATGGCCAGCCACTGGGAACAGGAAGTGAATTATCTTCCTCTAATTTAATGTCGTATATAGGAAATATGAATTACAACTACGACAATAAATATTATGCTTCCGCCAGTATTCGTTCCGACGGGTCCTCCCGTCTAGGAGCCAATAACCGATGGGGTACTTTCTGGTCAGCATCGGCATCGTGGCGAATTTCCCAGGAAAAGTTTTTGATTGGTACTGAATGGCTGAGTGACCTCAAACTCCGTGGTTCTTACGGAACAAACGGAACGTTGCCAACTGACTACTATGCAAATCAGGGATTATACGCTTTCAACAGTGGATATGGATCTGAAAGCGCCATTTATATTAAACAGCCCGAAAATGCAGATTTAAGCTGGGAAAAGTCGTATAACATGAATTTTGGTATCGATGTGGGCCTTTTCAACCGGTTAACAACAACGATAGAATATTACAATAAAAAAACCACGGATCTTTTAATGCAGGTGCCTCTTTCGTATCTGACTGGATTTGAAACGTCGTGGCAGAATATTGGAGAATTAACGAATCAAGGTATCGAGATTGAAATTCACTCCAATAATATTCTCAATAAAAATTTTAAGTGGATAACCGATTTTAATTTTACCACCATTAGCTCAATCGTTGATAAACTGCCCGACGGGGAAGATATACTTAAAGGCGACGGAGGAATGTACCTTTTGCGTGAGGGTGAGTCGATAAATACATTTTATCTTCCAACATGGGCTGGTGTGGATCCAGAAAGCGGAATGGCACAGTTCTATCTTGATCCGGAAAATTCGGACGAACTTACCTACTACCGTAATCAGGCAAAACAGGCAATTCAGGGAAAAGCAATTCCTGATTTTATGGGTGGTATAACCAATACTTTCACTTATAAAGCTTTCGATTTATCATTTTTATTTACTTATCAAATGGGTGGCAGTTTGTTTGACTATCCTGGCTATTTTTTCCATCATGACGGAGTTCGGCTGGCATCGTTCAATGTTGCACAAGACGTTGAAAACAACTGGTGGAAACAGCCCGGCGACATAGTCGATAATCCGCGTCCGGTTGGCTGGAATTCTGATCGCCCTGACAGGTGGTCATCCCGTCATATATTATCAACCGACTATTTGCGGTTAAAAGATATTACGCTGAGTTACACCTTACCTAAGAATATTGCTAATAAAATGTATATGAGCAGTGTTAAAATCTTCGCAAACGGAAATAATCTCTGGACACTCGCTAAAGAAGATACAATTGAGCCGGAAGTTACTTTAAATGGTTATCGAACTGTTGATACACCAATTACCAAAAACTTCCTTTTCGGAATAAATGTTGAATTTTAAATAAAACGAAATGAAGAAGAAAATAATATTTACGCTTGTTTTGGGACTTACCATAGTTTTTCAGGGATGTGTTGATTTTCTGGAACAAAGTCCCTCAGATGCCTTACCATCGGCTGAGGCAATTACATCCGTCGCAGATTTAAATAATGCTGTAAATGGCGTTTATACCGGCATGATCGATTTCGATCTTGGACAGGGACAGCAAACCGAACCCTATTCTTATTATGGTGGAGATTTTATCGCCTACGCTGACTTAAAGGGTGGTGATTTAAATTACACATCGTCAAATAATCAGATTTCGCCAATGGCCAGATATGAACACGGAGTTGAATCAGATTTTGCCGAGCATTACTGGAAAATGCCTTACACCTTGATAGGAAGAATTAATGACGTACTGTCCGTTGCTGATAACGTGGCAATTGCTGCCGGAGAGCAAGAGCAATTCAATGATTTAAAGGGTCAGTTGTATGCATTACGCGCTCTGTGTCATTTTGATTTGGTCCGCCTGTTTGCAAAAGCACCTGCAATTAGTGATGTTAACGCAGCAAATTCCGGAATTCCAATTTCCAATGAAAAATATCCGGTAAATTATGAACCTGCCCGTGCTACTTTAAAAGAAACATACGATTTCATTAAAAGCGAATTAAATAACGCTATTGGTCTTCTT
>DATITY010000663.1:0-18414 GCA_035467235.1 Draconibacterium sp.
GATTTGTTTGATTATAAACCTTTGCTGCAAAAAATGCAGGGTCAGGATTTGCCCGAAAGCATCAGAATGGGACAACGACTTACTGGTATGACTGCCAACCAGGCCAAATTTCCGCTGGCAGGCAGTAAATTCAGTTTTGCACAGTATGGGAACAACGGCGCCTGGTTTAGCGAAATCTTACCTCATTTGGCTGGCATCAGCGACGAGCTATGTTTTGTTCGTTCGATGTTTACTGAAGCCATAAATCACGATCCGGCACTTACATTTTTCCAAACCGGTGCTCAGGTTGGGAACCGGCCCAGCATGGGTTCGTGGCTGAGTTATGGTTTGGGAAGCGAAAACAAAAACCTGCCTGCGTTCTGCGTTTTACTAAGTAAGGGAAAAGGAAACGGACAGGGTGTTTATTCAAAATTATGGTCAAACGGGTTTCTGGATTCCATTCATCAGGGTGTTCAGTTCAGCAGTGGTGAAGAGCCGGTAAAATACCTCACCGACCCGGAATACATCAACAGAACCGACCGGCGGGCAATGCTCGATGAGATTTCAGCTTTAAATAACGAAGCATATAAAAATATTGGCGACCCCGAAATTGTAACCAAAATTCAGCAGTACGAACTGGCTTACCGCATGCAAATGGCGGTTCCGGAAATTACGTCGCTACAGAACGAGCCGGAATCGATTATAAAAATGTACGGTGCCGATTGTCTGGTCCCGGGAACTTACGCTGCCAACTGTTTGCTGGCACGAAAACTTTCGGAAAACGGAGTTCGTTTTGTTCAGTTGTACCACCAGGGTTGGGATACACACGGGAATTTACCCAAAGAAATTGAAGGTCAATGCAAAGATGTGGATCAATCATCGGCCGCATTAATCAAAGATTTAAAACAGCGTGGATTGCTGGATGAAACGCTGGTAATTTGGGGTGGCGAATTTGGAAGGACCAATTATTGCCAGGGAAAACTAACCAAGGATGATTATGGACGCGACCATCATCCGCGCTGCTTTACCATATTTATGGCGGGTGGTGGCGTAAAACCCGGTGTTTTTGGCGAAACCGACGATTTTGGTTACAACATCACCAAACTGCCGGTTCATGTGCATGATTTTCAGGCAACAGTTATGCACCTGATGGGAATCGACCATGAAAAGTTTACCTTTAAAAACCAGGGAAGACGTTACCGGTTAACAGACGTTAGCGGAAAGGTGATACCTGATTTAATTGCCTGATGATGAGTGAGAAGAAGATTTTCCAGATACTTGATTTTTGTTTGTGGATTCTAAATCCTCTCCTGATTGTTCTTGCCACTTTTAGTCATAAAATTCAGCCCGGACTATTTTTGCAGTGGACGGGAAAATTTCACCCTTTGGTTTTGCATTTTCCAATCGTATTTGGAATTGTAATTTCTGTCTGGTTATTTTTCTGGCAACACACAAAAATTCACATCGACACACAAAAATTATTGCTGGCGGTAAATGCACTGTTTGTGAGTATTACAGCAGTCTTCGGAATTTTACTGTCGTTACAGAACAGCTACGAAGCCGACATCATCAACTTGCATAAATGGGGTGGAGTTGCAGTAGCAATTTTAAGCTGGATGTTTCTATACATCCTGAATTTGAAAGTCGTTGTAAAACGAATCCTGGCTGTACTTTTTTTAATTGTTTTGATTGGCTCGACACATAAAGGAGCGCAACTGACTCATGGGGTGAATGCCCTGAGTTTTCCAAAATCAGCCGGTTCTGAATCTAGTGTCGAAATTTCAGCAGACAGCTCGGCAACGGTTTATCAACTTGGAGTTGCCCCAATTCTGGCACAAAAATGTATCGGTTGTCACGGGGAAGACAAAACAAAAGGCGGTTTGCAGCTAAATACGCCAAAAAACATTTCAATGGGAGGAGAAAGCGGCGATTTATTCGATGACGGAATCTTACTGAAAACCATTTATTTGCCCATGGAGCATGAAAGTCACATGCCTCCTGAAGGCAAGTTGCAACTTACCGATGAAGAAAAAAATATAATCCGGCTTTGGGTAAAATCTGGCGCCAATTTCGAACTTCTACTGAATGAATTGCCAAAAAATGACAGTTTGTTTCTGCTGGTAAATAAATACCAGGCAGCCGCCAGTCAAAAGGCCTCGCTCAATTTCAATCTTCCCGGTTTGGAGGAATTCAATTCGAATTACTGCTCTGTAAATTATTTGTTTAACGGTTCTGATGAGGTGGAAGTGAACTTTTTCCAGGGCGCCAATTACAACCGCGAAAACTTAAAGAGACTGGAAAAAATAAAAACTGGCATCGTGAACCTCAACATGCAGGGAATGCCATTAACAAAAGAAGATATCGATATAATTTTGCAGTTCAGCAACTTGCAGAAAGTCAACTTAAATTCAACGGGTCTTGACATTGGTTCGCTGGAAAAATTGAAGACGTTGACAAAATTAAAATCAGTTTCAATCTCGGGAATTGATTTTGACAAAACTGAATTCGATAAATTTCTGGATGGGGCAAAATTTGCTTCGGTAAATGTGTGGTCGCAGAAAGCAGGCAAAAAACAACTCGAAAAGGTGATTGCAAAATATCCTGACATCAACATCATTGTGGGCGATAACATGGAAGATGAAGTGATGAAAATCAGCAACCCGACCATCGCGCAGGACTCGACTGTATTTTCAGACAGGTTAATTGTTAAAGTCAAACACCTGTTAAAAGGAACGGTTATTAAATATACCACCGACGGCAGCGAACCCGACAGTTTAAAAAGCAGTGAATACACAAATCCAATCCTGCTCACAGAAAATACAGTGCTGAAAATTAAAGCTTTCAAACCGGGTTGGATTGGCAGTGAAGTTGTTCAACGCACATTTTACAAATCGGGTATTCAACCCGACACCATTTACCTGGTTACCGATCCGCACCCGAAATATCAGAATGACGGCGCCAAAACGCTTGTTAATTTTCAGTTGGGTGGAAGTAATACATCCAATGGCGAATGGCTGGCTTACCAGGATTATAATATGGAATTTATTGTTGGTTTCAATAAGGCAAAACCTTTAAAATCCGCATATTTAAACGCTTTTGTGGATATCGGAGCGTACATTTTCCCGGCTAAGTCAATAAAAGTGGAAGGAAGTAACGATGGAAAACAGTTCGAAAATATTGCCGAAGCCAAATTTCCGGAAGCGGATAAATCTGAGCAAAGAGGCGCCCGCGCTTTCAGTTGCGAATTTCCGCAAGGAACTTCCTTTAAATATTATAAATTCACTGTTGCCAACTGGAATAAATTACCGCAATGGCACCCCGGAAAAGGAAAACCTGCCTGGATATTTGTTGATGAGCTTTTTTTAAACTAGCGGAATAGTAAAAGCAAATTCCGTATTATTTTATTGATTGAATATCAATGTTTTAGTGTTTAAAATTATCGATTTAATGACTAAGACATATTTGAAAGTTTATTGGCTTATCGTTAAAAGTATATAATTCTGCCATTTAAAATATTCATTTCAACTGCTTCCCGGATAATTCTTTAGATCCAAAAAGGGAATTTATGGATGTGTTTATTTTAAAAAATCGGAACTTCGTATCACAAAAAGGTTGATAAACTAAGTTCTTTAATAATTAAAATTTGCTTCATTTGCACGACAGATCGCATTTAGATTACAGGATTGTAACATTGAACCGACAGAAAATAAAATATGTCTTCTTGCTAAATCTCCTTTTATTGACTGGGCTAATCAGTCTGGCACAAAAAAAATTAATCAGCAGTATAAACTTTGGAACTAAAGCCGGAGCATCAAAGTTAAACACCGAAATACCCTATGACTTTTCCGAAACCATCAACGAATTCGAAAACAAGGTAGGTATTTCCTATGCTTTGGAAATTTCAAAATTTATATTTCCTCACTGGGAGATTGGTTTTGAATGGAATTATTCCGTTTTAAACGGTGAAACATATTCTCCTTCGTTTTCTGCTACCGGATTTCATCCTATTTTCATGGAGCCAATTAATGAGCCGGTAGAATACCGGAATCAATTATCGGGACCAGCATTCTTTTTCCGGTATTATTTTAAAACCGTAACAAAGGAAGTATTATTTAATCCTTTCATCAGAATAGGATATGGAAGCCTGCATTACACGTCGGCGTTAAAATACATCGACTCTGGTGAAGTAATTTTTGGTAAAGGAGGGGAAAACGGCGCCAGTTTGATTACACCTGCATTTAATTTGGGAACCGGTTTTAGAACATCCCTGTCATCCCGGATTTACCTGATTTCATCTGTTGACTTTAATATAGTCGACTATGATTTTCTGGATGTGATGCACAATTACGATACAGAAGGAAACAGGCTAAAACTCTTTGGATTATACACCGGGATTAAAATTGGTGTCTTTTATAATATGTTCCTGTACATGCCTGGAAAAGGCAGGAAGGCAAAGTATTCCTCACCTGTGTATGCTCCATTCGCAAGAAAAAAACGCTAACTAATCACGAGGCCACCTTCCGCAAATAAAAATTGAAAATAAAATTTTGAATATTTCGGGGACCAGCCTGATTGCGGCAATTCAATACCAATTCCGGTTTTCAAAACCACGAAATAAATTTTGAAATTTTGTACAAATGAAACTTGTATAATTTTTAGATACCAAATCAGTATGTCAATTACACATCCTCTTCCACCTTCAGCTTTTTACGTTTGCTGTTTTTCTGGTCTTTATCCTGACCGTAACCATAGCCATAACCATAGCCATATCCATAACCGTAGCCATATCCATAACCGCCTGCAAATCCGTAATTATTTTTACCCAGTCTAATGTCGTTTACGATTAAAGCAACACCTTTTAAATGATGTTTTGAAACTTCCTGAAGGGCAGTTTTTAATCCCTGCTTAAATGTATATTTATGACGAATTATAAACAGGTTGGCATCAATAATTTCATTCATCTGAAACATATCGGCCACATAACCAACCGGCGGAGTGTCGATTACAATTACATCGTATATTTCTCTTAACTTTTCAATGAGTTCCAGCATTTTATCATCGGTTAACATCTCTGCCGGATTAGGTGGAATCGGACCTGCAGGAATCAGTTTTAAAAGCGGATGTTTTGTATCACAGGTTATTTCATCAATACTGGCTTTCCCGATGATATAATTCACAACACCTAAATCTGTTTTTAAATTAAACTCCTCAATCATTTTTGAATTGCGTAAATCAAGGTCAAGAATCACCGTTTTCTTACGTGACAGGGCAAAGGTAGATGCAACATTTATGGTATTGTAGGATTTCCCCTCTTTCGGAAAAGTAGAAGTAACTGCAATAACAGGTTTATCCTTTCCCTTGGTTATCAGGTTTATTTTATTTCTAATCGAACGGTAGGGTTCACTTGCCGGAGAGTTAGGCTTGTCAAGCACAAGTGTCCGGCTGCCATATTCCTTCTCGTTATGAAAAACATGGCCGATGATTGGAAATTCAGTAATCGCTTCTATTTCTTCCTCCGTAGTAATTTTATTGCTGAAAAAATTACGGATAAAAATAATCAGGGCAGGGAAAGCCAGTCCCAGCATCAATGCAATTGCATAAATTCTTTTGGGCTGAGGTTCAACCTGCCTCGAAACCTTAGCTTCTTCAATCACCTGACTGTCGGGGATATTTGAGGCTTTCGCAATTTGCGCTTCAGAAAGTTTTTGTAAAAGGAAAGTGTAAATTTCGTTATTCAACTGGTAATTACGCTCGATATTTACAAAATTCCGTTCGGTTGCCGGAAGCCGTTTTACCTGTACCTCATAAGTTCTGATTCGTTTGTTTAAATCATTCAGGGCGATATCCGATTGTTTAAGAATGTTGGTTGTATTTTCGAGCAGTGAGTTTTTCACGCTTTCAATCTGTGCATTCAACCGCAAAATGGTTGGGTGGTTTGAATTCTGGCGTATGGAGGTCTGACTCGATTTCTGGGTTATCAGTTCGTTCAATTGCAATATCAGACTGTTGAGCAAGGGATCGGCAATACCCATGGCCGAAGGAGCAATTACTGTTTCAAGTTCCTGGTTATTTTGAATGTAGTTTTTCAGATAATGATAATACTTGTTTTGAGTTTCCATGGCCACACGCTCGTTATCCAACTCCGTCATTTGTGCAAGTAGTTGCTGCGATTGTGTGGACAAATCAAGCACCTGGTTTTCACTTTGGAATGACTCCATCCTGTTTTCAGAGATGTTCAGTGAATCAGAAATATTCTGAAGTTGAGAATCAATAAATTGTATGGTACGGTTGGCATTCTCGTTCTTTTTACCCAGATTATCCAGAGTATAAATTTCGGTCAGCTTATTTAAAAAATCAATTCCCTTTGCCTGGTTATAATCGTTTACGGTAATATTTAAAATGGTGGAGTATTCATCCGGAAGGCTAACTTTTAGTCCATCGTGGTATTTTTTTATAAGCGAGCCCCTTGTATGAAAACGGAACTTATATTTATTGATGTCCGATTCAGGATCAAACCGTTCATTAAGCAACAGCGTAAAGGCAAACTCGTCTGCAGTTACCAGCATTCCTGCTTCGATTTGTTTTGTGATATAAAATTCAGGGATAGTTTTTATCATTTTATCTTCCCGGTAATCGTAAACTTTTACATTCTCTCCTTCGGCGCTTAAAATCATTTTTCCATCGGGATTAATGGTAAGGTTAAAATCGGTTTCTATAAGCTGAGGGTGATCTTCGTTCCAAATCACATGGAAAGGAGCTGCATTATACGATTCCTGGACTGTTACTCTGCCTACCGTAAAATAACTGACTTCAAATTTGAGTTCTTCCAACGTTTTTGCAATAACAGGAGTCGAGTTCAGAATCGTTATCTGATTATAAATATTCTTCATACTGCTCAAACCTCCCAATCCCTGAAATACATCGCCCATGGCGCCTGAACCGCCTGCGAGAGGAGATGAATTGCCGTAATTATCTTCAAAAAGCATGGTGGAACTTATTTCATACACCGGTGTAGTATAACGGTTATAGGCAAATGCAATGCCTCCTGTCACGATAACAGACAAAACAAACCAGTACCAGTTGTGCAGTATCTTAAAAACAATTTTTTTTACTTCGGCAGATTCATTGTTTTCTCTCTGATTAAAATGATTGCTATTTTGAATTTCCGGGTCTTTCATAGTAAAAACAGATTTGCTATTAGTAAAAGGGTTGATATAACCGACAGGCCGATGGTTAACCGTTGTCCATATCCAACATTCTTGTCACCGTAAACCTTGTCACGGTGTTCGACATAAACAATATCGTTGGGTAAAATATAATAATACGGAGATTGAATAACATTGGGAGAAGTGAGGTCCAGCTCGGCAATGTGTTTCCCCTCGGGTAGTTCACGCAATACTTTTACATTCTGGCGGTTTCCCCAATCGGTCAAATCGCCTGCTGTTCCCAGCGCTTCAAAAATGGTTAGCTTGTTTTTTACCATCAATTGCTGCCCGGGAGCTTTTACTTCCCCTAAAACAGTGATATTCCGGTTTACCAGTTTTACAAATACCGAAGCGCTCTGCAGGTACTTATCCACTCCCTTTTGAATAATATCCCTTACATCTTCCAGCATTAAACCTCCGACATGGATTTCGCCAAGCTGAGGATAATTAATATTTTCGTTTTCATCAACGAGGTAGGTGATTAGTTCCATGCTTTCTCCTGAAACTGAATTCGCTGTCTGTGCCCCGGTTAAATTTAAAAAGGCTGAATTCAACGGGTCATCACTGATAACCTTGATATACAACTGGTCGTTTGGTCTGATTTTATACTCATCGGGAACCGGACCATGGAGATAGGTCTTGTTTGTATTAATACCATACATATAATTAATCTCCTCAAGGGGTGTTGGTGCCTTGCATGAACTGCCAAACATTATTGCCAGTAACAAAAAAGGAATCATATTGCGATAGAAAATCTTCATGTCTTAAAGTGTTATCATTCTTAAAATTAAGCGTCAACTTAAATAAAGCGCCAAAAGTAATAATTTATTTCTGGTAAAAGTGAACATGATTGTGATTATCCGAAAATACAAATCCAAAACACTGTTCGCAATGATTCTAAATTAGAGTTAACATTGAAATGGCAAATAGCGATAAGTAAGGCATTTGCGTAATTAACCAGGTATTATTTCAAACCGTTTTGGTCAGGTTATACAAATAAAGCAAATCAGTATTTATATTTTTTTGTTTTGAGTATGTTTATTACTCACTTTAAAACAAAAATGCTTGTCCCCGGACATCTAAATGATTGTAACGGTGTGAGTGAAGCATTGAAAAATTCATCGGAAGTCACTTGCCATTGGACATTTGACAAATATTGAATCCGGAACTTTCAACTTTCAAATGCCGTTTACCAGTTAAATTTAATGGTCTGTTTCAAATCCGGGTGTAAACTCAACGGTACCGGACTTATTCCGGCGACACTTTCAATCAGCTTTTTTTCTTCATCGGAATAATTCTTTTTTGGAAAAGTGAATTCAACCACAACCTCAGCAATCCGACGCGGTTCCGATGCCATAATTTTAGTGACTTCAATTTCAGTTCCTTTGATATCAATACCATTATCACGGGCTTTTATTCCCATAATCGTCATAATACAATTCCCCAAAGCAGTTGCAAGCAGGTCAGTTGGCGAAAAAAACTCGCCCTTTCCCTGGTTGTCTGTAGGTGCATCGGTCAGTATCCTGGTACCTGACTGCAAATGTTCGTTTTCGGTGCGCAAATCGCCCAGATAAATTGTTTTTACTGTTGCCATATTTTTGTGTTTTAAATTTTTCTTAATACTCAAATCTAACTACTATTTGTCGCATAAAAAATATCCACCTATTTTTAGCCAAAATTGAAATAATGAATCATCCTGAAAAACGTGTAGTTGATTTTATAAAAGAACATCATGTTTTAACGCTGGCTACCTGTGTTGAAAATAATCCGTGGTGTGCCAACTGTTTTTATGTTTATCTCGAAGAAGAAAACTGTTTTGTTTTTACTTCTGACGATGCCACGAAACATGTTCAGGATGTTTTAGTCAACTCAAATGTTGCAGGAAGTGTGGTTTTGGAAACCAGTATTGTGGGCAAAATTCAGGGAATTCAGTTCAGGGGAATTATGACTGTTCCTGAAAATGAATTGGCTTCGAAATCAAAAGCAGCTTATTTAAAAAAGTTTCCATTCGCGATACTTATGAAAACTTCGTTGTGGATTGTGCAAGTTGACTATATTAAAATGACCGATAACAGGTTGGGTTTCGGGAAAAAAATTATTTGGGAAAATGATGAAATACAAAATCAGAAAGAGTAAAACTTCACATTTTTACACTTCTCATTTGGTGAGGATGTGGGAGGCAGATAATTCCTTTGTTGAAAGTAATCCGCACGCAGCATAAATATCCTGTCCCCTCGAAGCGCGAATCGTAGTTAAAATACCCTTCTGATTCAGTTTATCCTTGAAATTCAAAATGGCTTTTTCGTCGGGACTTTTTAGTGGCGTGCCTGGAACCGGGTGAAAACGAATAAGATTGATGCGGCATTTTAATCCGTCCAGCATACGCGCCAGTTCTTTTACATGGACAGGTGTGTCATTCAATCCTTCGAACAAAATGTACTCGAACGAAATGCGGCGTTGACGACCAAAATCCCAGCTTTTAATTTCATTTACAACATCTTCAATAGGATATGCAACCTGCACTGGCATTAGTTTTTGCCGTTCTTCATGAAAAGGTGTGTGCAAACTCACTGCGAGGTGTGCCTCGCATTTTTCGAGGAAAGTGAGCATTCCGGGAATAATTCCGATGGTGGAAACAGTAATTCGTCGGGGACTCATTGCATAACCCCATTCAGAAGTCAGGATTTCGATACTTTTCAGAACCTCTTCCAGATTGTCGAACGGCTCGCCCATTCCCATGTAAACGATGTTTGAAACCTCGCTTACCTCGTCGATGCTTCGGATTTGGTTTACAATTTCACCCGCGGTCAACTGTCCCTGAAAACCTTGTTTCGCGGTAAAACAAAACAGACAACCCATTTTACAACCCACCTGCGAACTCACACAAACTGTATTGCGGTCGCGGTCAGGAATCATGGCTGTTTCAATAAATTTTTGCTGAACAGTGGGGAAAAGATATTTTTTAGTTCCATCAATGCTTTCCTGAACTTTCGTGTAAGCAGTCAGTCCAAATTCATATTTTTCATTCAGCATGTCTCTTGAAGCTTTCGAAAGATTGGTCATTTCGTCAATCGAAGAAACCGGTTTTTTGTAGAGCCAGTCAGTTATTTGTTTTGCCGTAAATTTTGGCAATCCCAGTTCCAGAACCAGGGACTGAATTTCCGGCAATGTTTTTCCAAAAAGGCGATCTTTCATGTTCTCAATTTTGTGCAAAGATAATCTGACATTGTCATTTCGACGAGTGCGCGAGGAGAAATCTGTTCTTTAAAAAAATCGATTTCTCAGTCGCTCCTCCGCAGCAATCATGCATTTTCCAATGTTTCTAAAAATCCCGGAGCTTTTCGGTGTTTGGTGGCCTGTTCAAAAGCGTAGGCAATTTTTAACAATTTTGGTTCGCTCCAGGCTTTTCCAAAAAACGATATTCCAACAGGTAAATTGTGAACATATCCCATTGGAACTGTAATGTTCGGATAACCCGAAATGGCTGCCGGCGATGAACTTCCGCCACTGAAATGGTCGCCGTTTACCCAGTCGATCGTCCAGGCGGGTCCGTTGGTTTGGGCGATTACTGCATCCAGGTTATGTTCTTTCATTGCCGCATCAATTCCTTCTATCCCAGCTAATCGTTTTGAATCTGCCAGTGCTTTTAAATATTCTTCTGTTGTTAAATCGCCTTTAGACTGCGCCTGCTCAAAAATTTCCTGATCAAACCACGGCATTTCGCGGTCGGCATTTTTCTTGTTGAATTCGATAATCTCTTCCATTGATTTTGCCGGTGCCGAAGGATGTTCCTGCAAATATTTATTCAAATCAGCCTTAAATTCATACAGCAAAACCTGGTACGACGGATCATCCCATTTTCTCAGATTTTCAAATTTTACTTGCTCAATAATTTCTGCACCTTTAGATTTCATCGTTTCCACCGCCAGTTTGAACAGTGCATCCACTTTTGCATTGAACCCGATCATTTCTGAGGCAATTCCGATGCGCATTCCAGTCAGCCCGTTTTCATCTAAAAATTGAGTGTAATCCGTAAATATTTCCCCTTTTTCAATGTGAGTTTCAGCATCGGTTGGGTCGAATGTTGCCAGCGCACCGAGTAAAATGGCGGCATCTTTTACGGTTCGCGCCATTGGTCCGGCAGTGTCCTGACTATGTGCAATGGGAATAATTCCCCGGCGGCTCCAGAGTCCAAGAGTTGGTTTTATGCCCACAATTCCGTTTATACCTGACGGGCAAACAATGGAGCCGTTGGTTTCGGTGCCAATTCCGATGGCACATAAATTGGCAGAAACTGCTGCCCCGGTTCCCGAGCTTGAACCACACGGACTGCGATCCAAACAAAATGGGTTTCGCACCTGTCCGCCGCGTCCGCTCCAGCCACTCGAGGAATTTGTTGAACGGAAATTGGCCCACTCGCTCAGGTTGGTTTTCCCCAGTACCACAGCGCCCGTTTCGCGAAGCTTTTGCACAATAAAAGCATCAATATTGGCTTTGTTTCCTTCGAGCGCCAGCGAACCTGCAGTAGTCTGCATTTTATCAAAGGTATCGATGTTGTCTTTTATCAGTACCGGAATCCCGTGAAGCGGTCCTCTTACTTTTCCGGCTTTTCTTTCATCATCCATCTGCCTTGCGATTTCCAGTGCATCAGGATTTAACTCAATAACAGATTTTAAAACCGGGTCAACCAGTTTAATGCGGTCCAGGTATTTTTGGCAGATGCTTTCGGCTGTGATTTCACCCGCTGTCATTTTCTGTTGTAATTCATTGATTGTGTTTTCGTTAAGGTCGAATGCTGTAAAGTCGGGTTTTGCAGATTCCATCGGTTGTTGCGACGTGCAGGCAGTTACTCCTGCCAGCGCTACAACTGAACCGCTTAAAACAGTGGTTTTAAAAAAAGTACGGCGTTTCATTTTCTTATTTTAATTTTGACAACGATGAAGATAAGTAAAACCATGTTACTATTTTATGAAAACAAGCTTTAAATATGTAAAACGCTGGTATCTCGAGATGAAAGAAGCCCCGCAGCATTCGGAAATTGTTTTTCCGGAAAACATTACCATCGTACGTTTTTCGGGGAATACCGATGATTACAGGCAACTAAACAGACTTGTTGGCGGCGATTTGGGTTGGGTTGACAGGCAGATTATGAAAGATGAAGAGTTGGAAAAGATTCTGAATAATTCAGGGAATAGAATTTTTGTATTGTTTAACAGTCAGCAGCCGGTTGGTTTTGCAGAACTGGACTTTATGAACAACGGGGAAGTGGAAATGCATTACTTTGGACTGGTACCCGGTGCGCGGGGGAAAGGATTGGGTAAACCCTTTTTGCAGTGGACAATAGCGGAAGTATGGAAAAGCAATCCCAGTAAACTTATTTTGAATACCTGCGAAATTGACCACCCCGGTGCCTTACCAATGTACCTGAAAGCTGGTTTTACAATTGTAGCTGAACGAATTGAAAAACAGGCTGTTCTATCGGAATAGGAAAACGTATGCAACCCCTGGATTTTACATTACTTTCCCCGGATTCTTTTTCACAAAATCGCCCCAGTTTTTATATTCTTTCGATTTTGCTGGTTTATCGAGTTGAATAAAATGACAGATGGCAACGGCAACAGCATCGGTGGCGTCGAGACTCTTTTCAATATCGTTTAAATGATAAACTTTTTGAAGAAAATAGGCAACCTGTTCCTTTGAAGCGCGGCCCATTCCGGTAATGGCCTGTTTTACAAGCAAAGGTGCATATTCAAAAATAGGTATTCCGTACAAAAGTGCAGCAGCCATTATCACCCCCTGTCCACGCCCCAGTTTTAACATCGACTGAACATTTTTACCAAAAAACGGAGCTTCGAGCGCCATCACATCAGGCTGGTATTCTTTTACAAGGTACAAAGCCCGTTCGTGAAGGTATTTCAGCCGTTCGTAATGATCAGAAAATTTGCCGGGAATTATCGTTCCCATATTTAAAATTACAGGTTTCTTATCACGGATTTCAACCAAACCATAACCGGCAATGGTTGTTCCGGGGTCGATTCCCAAAATGCGAAGTGGCTTTTCCATTCAGTAAAAATAGTGACTTGTGGAAACAAATAGTGATTTATGGTGATTTTTTGTAATTGGTGGTGATTGATCGTGATTGATTGTAATTTGTGGTGATTGATTGTCGCACTGTGAACGGTTGCTTTAACAAATCTCTATTAATCACCATCAATCTCTTTCTTACTCTTTCTTAATCCCCATCAATCACTTCTTTCTTCTTTCCCATTTGCTGCACCAATACTCCGGCAACGATAAAAATCAATCCGATAAAGGTAGTGGCAAATATTTGTTCTTTCAGAATAAACCTTATAAATATCAGAGAAAGGAAAGGGGCAAAATAAACCAGGTTGCCGATTTTGGCGTTGTTGGTACTGTAATTCATGGCTTTCAACCACAAAATATAAGTGATGCCAACTTCAAAAACACCCACGTAAATTATGGCGGCTAAACCATTTCCGCGATGAATTTCGAAATCGGAAAAAAGCAAGACAACAATTGCGAGGTAAATAAATCCAAAAGCGAAATTCAGAAACAGTTTTACGATTTCATCACGCTTATCGAGTACATTTAAAATCCAGTAAAGCGACCACAAAACCGAACTGCCCACTGCCAGCGATAATCCCAATATGCTGGTATTTTTAAAACCTTCGCCGCCACCCTGCGAAGCAATAAAAAACACACCGGTTAAACTGATGACAAGCGCTGCAAAGTTGAGCCACGAGATTTTTTGTTTCAGCAGCGGCACCGAAAGCAGCGCCAAAGTAATTGGCCAAATCATGTTTACCGGTTGCGCCACCTGGGCAGGTAAAAGCGAATATGCCTTAAACAAAACAAGGTAATACAACAACGGATTTAAAGCTCCCATAAAAAGGGAATTCAGCCACTGACGTTGTGTTTGCTGAAAAATCGATCCTGATTTTTGCTGAAATATCAGCACCAGAAACAACAATAACACGGTAACTCCTGAGGCATAAAAAATAAGTTGTATGAAGTCGTATTCGCGAAGTGCAATTTTAAAGGCGGTTGCCACCGTTGACCAGAAAAATACAGCCAACCCGGCAAAAAGATATGCTTTCTTACTCGAATTCATTTTCTTCGGGGGCCTTCAAAAACAATTCTTTCTTGTCAGGTTCAGTTTCTTTATCTGGATAAATTATTCTGAGCTCGCGGTATTTTTCTCTAGATTCGTCGATAAAAACACTGCCCGGGTAACGGGTCAGAATTGTTTTGTACAAATCTTTGGCTTTTTCTTTTTCCTCCAGATTATAATTATAGATTTCGGCAAGCATAAAATGAGCATCGTCGCCAAGCAGTTCGTAACTGAAATCGCTAACAATTTTTTCGAAATATCCGGCAGCAAGTGCGTAATTCTGCCGATTAATTTCAATTTTTGCCTTTCTGAAAAGAATATCATCTACCAAAGTGTGATGCGGATAAATTTCGGCAAGCGAATCAAGTGTTGCCATTGCCATTGAATCTTTATTTCTGAAGAAAAGCAAATCGGCGCGGGCAAACATCTGAAGTGGAATTGCGGTTGTATCAAGGTTCAGATTATTGCCAATCATCAGCGAAAGTTCCATTGCATCGTTGGCAGTTAACTTCGAGGTACTGGCTTTTAACACATCCAGCTGCGCTTTTGCCCAGCTAAAATTCCCAAGGTAATAACCCAGTTTTGCCTTTTTCAGTTTTACATCATCGCCAAGCGAATTATTTTTATTACCATCGATAACCTGCGAATAAAGCAGGGTTGCTTCCCATGGATCGTTGGCATAAATATAAATGTCGGCCATTTCTGTTTTTAATCGGCCCCATTCTTCAGTTTTGAGACGCGGAATTTCGAGTGCCTTTTTTAGCAGTTCAATTGCATCATCGGTTTTGTCGAGGTAAAAAGCCAGCAAATGCGCGTTATCCTGAACCAGATTTAAGGTGGCAGCATTAATTCCCAAAAAGTCCATTCCTTCTTTAAACATTGTGGCAACTTTCTCACCTTCTTCCTTATTCCCAGATAATTCAGCAATATATTGCAAATAGGAAGCATGCATTTTAAGGACAAACGACTGTGCATAAAACGGATTTTCCTTTCCTTTTCCCATTAAATATTCAAAAGCCTTTTTGGCATCTTCATACTTTTTATTGTTCAGCGCCATGTTTCCCAGTTGAATAATTTGCGCATCTTCCTGTCCTGTTCGCCGATCGAGTGCAATTGACTGACGAAGTGCATTCGCGAATTTATTTTCCTGAAGAAAAAACCAAATCAGCAAACGGTTGTAACCTATCACATCAGGATTTGCCTGAATGCGTTTTAAAACCTGTTCTCTGAAAGTATCCAGCATTTCATCGTCAATGTCAAGTCGCATGGTTGATGAAAGACTGCTTTGCACCCGGGGAAGCTGCTGTTCGTTTTGTCCCAGCAAATCGAGGTACTTTTCCATCATGTTGTTATAATCGCGCAAATAGGAATATGCACGGGCCAGTTCGTAATCAAATTGACCGGCGCCAAATATTTTTTCGCCTTTCAAATAGGTTTGTCTGGCGTAGTCATATTCTTGCCACCCCAGAAAGGCATTGGCTAAAATTGAATATTCGTTTTTATTCGCCGTAACAATTTCAATTGCCTTTTCATATTTAAGTTTACTTTCACCCGTATTTTTCTGAGCCTTTAAAACATAACCCCAATGCACATAAAATTCAGGTTTTTCGGGACGTTGCTTTTTTATTTCGGTTTGAATCTGTCGCGCTGCTTCATCGTATTTTCCAATTTGAATCAGGCAATCTAAATAATATTTGAAATACGTTGAATTCTTTGATATTTCATAAACATTGAACAGCAACGGGATTGCCTTTTCGAAATCGCGTGCATTATAATATTGAAATGCCAGGTTCGATTGAGTTTGAATCTGGTTTTGTTTCTGATTTTCCTGACCTGTGACTCCACTCAGTAAAAAAAAGAATACGATGATGAACAGAAAATACTTCATTCCCGGTTTTGAATATTGTACAAAAATAACACTCTCGGCATAACAATAGTTTTAATTGGTGTTTTTTTAATTTGACCTGTATACGTGTCACTGGTTGCTGTTTTTTGGATTCTGGATACTGAATTAAGAGAGTTATCGGCTAAAAACAGCTTGCCGGGGAAAAGTTCGGAGTACAACCTTCCGGGTTCAGTGTATAATAATTTATCCTAATCCAGTATCTTAATAATGGTTTTTTAGAGAATAATTAAAGAATGGTTCTGTAAAAGTGTTACTATTTTATCGCTATTGGCTTTGAAGTAATTTTTTAATTCCGTAAGTCGCAAGTTGCCTAATTTTACCAGTACTAATTTATACGGTTTCCGGTTAGCAATAAATGAATAATAAAAATCTGTGTCTTTTGTAATAACAGCCCGTTATTCATTTATTGAAAGTTCATTTATGAATGAATCTGTTGTATCGTTCCCCTTTTCAAGTTGTTGTGTGTGAATACAATCGCAATTATTAAAATATTCACAAATTGATACGGGTAAGTGGCATCAATTATCAACTTCATGCTGCAGGAAATTCGATATCTTTAAATTGTACCGACTTTGCAGCAAATGCCAGACAAGCAAGAATATCTTCTTTTTCGAGTTCTGTAAATTCTTGTAAAATATCATCGGTTGTATCACCACCTGCCAAATATTGCAAAATACCTTCAACCATGTGCCTTGTATTCCGGATAGTTGGTTTTCCGTGACATACCTCCGGATTAATTGTAATTCTTTTTAAAATATCGGATTGCATTTCTTATTACTTTAAATTTTTTGACCTTTACAAATTTAATCATAAATGCCATATCATCAAAGGTAAGAGTTCGGAGTACAGAATCATTGGTAACTGTTAATTCCGTTCATGCATTATAGCATTCATGCATTTAATTCTCCGCAATAACCCCATCTTTGATGTGGATAATTTTATCGGAGCGGTCGGCAAAATTATCGTCGTGCGTAACAATGATAAATGTTTGACCAAAATCGTCACGAAGTTTAAAAAGCAGTTCGTGAAGTTCGTCTCGGTTGGCAGAATCGAGGTTGCCGGAAGGTTCGTCGGCCAGCACAACTGTTGGACTATTGATTAGTGCCCTTGCTACCGCCACTCGTTGTTTTTCGCCTCCCGAAAGTTCCGATGGTTTGTGTTCTTTTCTATTAGAAAGACCTAAATATTTCAACAATTCAAGCGCTCTTTTTTCGGCTTCACCTTTTGATTTTCTAGCAATAAACGCCGGAATACATACATTTTCGAGGGCGGTAAATTCGGGTAAAAGATGATGAAACTGAAATACAAATCCAATCTCCTTATTGCGGAATGCCGAAATTTCCTTTTCAGAAAAAGAAGAAATATTGCGGTTGTTAAAATAGATACTGCCGCTGTCGGGATTGCTTAAAGTGCCCAGAATTTGCAGAAGCGTTGTTTTTCCTGCACCGCTGGCACCAACAATCGAATAAATTTTCCCCATCGGAATTTCAAGGTTAATGCCTTTGAGAACCTGAAGGGCGCCGAACGATTTTTTTATGTTTTCAGCTTTAATCAAATGAAATTCTGAATTTAATCCTGGTATTTATCTGCAGATCCGTTTGTAATTTCGGTTGTTTCTTTGGCCACAGTGGAAGTGGCATCATCAATCCCCTTTTTAAATTCGGTTGTTTCCCTGCTCACTGATGACGTCACATCTTCCATGCCCCTTGTAATTTCGCCGGTTTCCCTGTTTATCGTTGAAGAAACTTCATTGATATCCTTTTTGATATCAGATGAATATTCGTTGATTTCGCGTTGAATTTCATTTGTTGCCTTTTTAAATTCACGTAATCCCTTCCCCATTGTTTTGGCAATATCTGGAATTGCTTTCGCCCCAAAAAAGAGAAGAGCCAAAAGCATAACCAAAACAATTTCTCCTCCACTTATAAATAAAATATAGTTTGTCATTGCTATTTTTTTTTAAACCGGACAAATATACAAATTGAGATGTTGATAATTTCAAAAAAAAAGATTTAAAATACGCTCTAAATCTTTACAGATGGTATATGCTGCAAACGATATACATTTGTGCGCTTCAATTCTATGCCCTAACCGATGGTAAATTGGCCGGATTAGCAAATCTGTCTTTGATATTCTGAAGGCCCTTTCGATATGCCACAAACAGGAGTAGTTTTCAATAACTTCCTGTGCCG
>DATITY010000664.1:0-2817 GCA_035467235.1 Draconibacterium sp.
ATTTGCTGAACGGTCTTAATTCGCACAATATAAATTCCGTTTGGAAGTCTGGATACATCAATTCCATCGTTGCCCCAAACTGAGGTTTCATTCAATACAATTTTCCCTGCAATATTAATCACAGAAATGTCTTCAATTAACGATGCCGTAATGTTTTTGAAATAAAGTCTTCCCTTTGTTGGATTAGGGTAAATAGAAATTTCCTCCAGTTCAGTTGTTTCAACTCCCTGTATTATCCCATTTTTAAATACAATGCTGATTTCGAGTTTGCCACCATTACTTTCCAAACTTATTTTTGTTGAATCGTCACCCGAATATCCCGGCGAATGGACAATTGCAAAAGTATAATCTTCAGCGCCTTCGATTTTTTTCTCGCGGTTAAAATTATCTGTTAGGGGATGGTTGTCGGTAAAGGTTACCGATTCAAAACTCAATAAACTGTTTGCGCGGTTGGTTACCGTAATTTTAAGCGTGTCGGCAATGCCGCCATTAATTTCTTGCTTTGAAACAAGCATCAGTTTTGGAGCTGCAACAGTTGTTGTTGAAAGTCCAGCATTTCTCCAGGAACTTATTCCTCCAATCATTTCATACACCTCAGAAAATCCGAGATTTTGCATTTTTGTAAAAGCGCCTGCACTTCGGCTGCCCGACTGACAGTGAAGCAGAAATATTTTATGTTTTGGAAGTGCTTCCATTTGCTGCTGAAAATTAGGATCGCCGGTACTTCGGTTTATCGAACCCATGATATGATAACCGCTCCATTCGCCGGGAGTTCGCACATCGAGAATCACAAAATTCGGATTGGTTTCGTTTGCTTTAATTAAACTGTCGCATTTAATGGCTGAAAGTTGTTTATATATATTTTGTGTGGTTTCAGGTTGCCCTGCAAAAACCGTGTTCGATATCAATAAGTTGAAAACGAGTACCTGAAAGATTGCTATACCAAATGACTTTATATTCATTGAATTAAAATTTGGTTTAAAAATAGCAAAATAATAAGTTGATACTGAGTTTTAAGATATTGATGATTTCCTTTTGAAAATGATACTTTATAAAAATTTAACAGTGAAGTTGAAATCAGAAAAAGAAAATGTTTTTATCTTGCAGCACAGTTCAGCACAGTTCAATGCAGGAATGCATGAATGATAGAATGCGTGAATGGAAGAATGGATGGGAAGTTGATTAATAATTGTTTAGGGTGAATATGTTTGAAGTTTTGTTTGAAGATTCAGACCTCAGCGAGGTCGTATGTCTGTAGAAATCGTGTGGTATGCGGTGTATTCGACTCCGGCCGGAGTCGTACCGATAATCAGAAATGGTTTTCTATAAACATCTGAATCCTCCGGATTCCAGTGGTAAAGTAGATTTGAACTCTGAACCTGCCCGTCCGGTCAGACGGGCTCTGAACTTTGAACTTTGAACTCGAAACTAAGAAGTACTAATATCTAATAATCAGAATACAAAAAAGATGGCAAACAGATTAATAGGCCGGCTTCCAAAAGTCGGTATCCGCCCGGTAATCGACGGGCGCGAAAGGGGAGTGCGCGAATCACTCGAAGTGCAAACCATGAATATGGCAAAAGCTGCGGCAAAGCTGCTTGAGGAGAATTTGAGTTTCCCAAGTGGTGAAAAAATTGAGTGTGTAATTGCTGACTCAACCATTGGTGGTGTAGCTGAAGCTGCAATGTGTGCTGATAAATTCGAACGCGAAGGAGTGGGAGTTTCACTGACAGTAACTCCGGCCTGGTGTTACGGAACAGAGGTGATGGATTCGCATCCAACAATCCCGAAAGCAGTTTGGGGTTTTAACGGAACCGAGCGTCCGGGTGCTGTTTATCTTGCAGCAGCACTGGCAGGTTACACCCAAAAAGGATTACCTGCATTTGGCATTTATGGCCGCGATGTGCAGGATGCCGGTGACCAGAATATTCCTGCCGATGTTAGCGAAAAAATCCTTCGTTTTGTAAAAGCTGCACTGGCAGTGGCGCAAATGAAAGGCAAATCTTACCTTTCTCTGGGTTATACTTCAATGGGAATTGCAGGTTCGATGGTAAATCCCGATTTCTTCCAGGATTATCTTGGAATGCGTACCGAATTTGTGGACATGACCGAAGTTAAACGCCGCATCGACGAAGAAATTTACGACAAGGAAGAATATGCAAAAGCGCTGGCCTGGACAAAAGAAAATTGTATTGAAGGAGACGACTTTAATAAACCTGAAAGTCAAAGCAACCGCGAACGCAAAGATTGGGAGTGGGAAATTGTAGTGAAAATGACCCTGATTTTCCGCGACCTGATGATTGGAAATCCAAAACTGAAAGAAGCCGGTTTTGGTGAAGAATCGCTCGGAAGAAACGCAATTGCAGGAGGTTTTCAGGGACAACGCCAGTGGACAGACTACTATCCAAATGGCGATTTTTCGGAAGCAATTCTTTGTTCATCTTTCGACTGGAACGGAATCCGCGAAGCCTTCGTTTTTGCTACCGAAAACGACAGTCTGAACGCAGTGCCGATGTTATTTGGCCACCTGTTGACCAACACCGCGCAGATTTTCTCTGATGTACGAACCTATTGGAGCCCCGAAGCAGTTAAACGGGTTACCGGTGTTGAACTTACTGGTTTGGCAAAAGATGGTTTTATTCACCTTATTAATTCGGGCCCAACAACTCTGGATGCAACTGCACAACAAAAAGATAAAGATGGAAATCCCGTAATGAAACCTTTCTGGGAAATTACTGAGGAAGAAGCAAAACTTTGTCTGGAAAATACACGCTGGTGTCCGGGTGAGAAAGAATATTTCCGTGGCGGCGGTTATTC
>DATITY010000665.1:0-2465 GCA_035467235.1 Draconibacterium sp.
AAATTAATAGAAACAGATAAAGTCAGAAACCAGAATATCAATCAGTTCTATATGAAAACAATCACAATAGTTTTATCCACAGTTATTTTACTGATTTCACAACTTGTTAATGCACAAAGCAAATCCGATAAAATGTATGATGCTTTTGCCAATAAAGATGGAATCAGCAGTTTAACCTTTTCGAAAAATATGATCGATGCAATTAACCTCGATTTAGGTGAAAATGAAGACGAAAAAAGCGTCACCGGCGATTTGCATCAAATTCGTTTTATGTCATACACTCCAGAGAAAGGCGAAATGTCAGGATCTCAATTTATTGAAAAAGCCATCGGGTATCTTCCCAAAACTGCATATCATAAATTTGAGGATGAAGAAGATAGCAGCAACGCAGAAATTTGGCTGATGGGTGGAAAAAAGAAATTCCAGGAATGTCATGTTTTTGTAAGAAACGAACAGGACGACCAAATGCAGTTTGTTGTATCGTTTTATGGAGATTTTACTGTAAACGATTTGGAAAAGCTGAGAAAGACCGGTAAAGATTTTTCTGAAGAATAATCCGTGAGTTTGAGTTGAGAAACTCAAGCTTTTTTAGAATCTTTTATTCATCCGATGACTTCGAACCTAAACTGAGCGATTGTAGTTAAAAAACATAAGAGATGATTTTATTATTTGATTAGTTATCAGTATCTTAATGGTGCTAAACAAAAAATCAACTTTCACTAATCGAGTGAATATAAAAGCATCTCTTATGGATACTAAAATAACAAAAATTGAGGTAACAAGCGATAAAATTTCAGGGCGTGGAGGGATTAGTTTTTTCCTGCGTTATATCGAAAAAACAAATCTGTATCAACTTATATCATTCCATATTGGTTCAGAACTAATTGAAAACCATAAAGGGTTGAAGCTCCAGCAATTTCTGAAGCAAATGTTTGCTTTCTTTATTGATGGGTCTCATATGGCTTTGTCTGGTTTTGATAAGCGTCAAAAGGATAAGCCTTATGCGGCATTGCTTGAAAACACTCTGGAAGTGATGGCCTCCTCGCACCAGATCAAGCGTTTTTTCAGAAAGCTGTCATGTTTATGCAATACCCCTTACCGTAAAATATTGCACCAGTTATTTGTCTGGAGACTAAAGATTGAAAAACCGGAAGTAATAGAACTGATGGTAGATACCATGGTATTAGACAATGACAACTCTTTACGGAAAGAAGGTAATGAACTCACCTACAAAAAGAAATTTGGGTTTCAGCCCCTGCACATTATCTGGAACCATTTCATCATAGATGCCATGTTTAGAAAAGGGAGCGCACATTCTAACCATGGAACCGATTTTACAGATTGTGTCACAGATATTGTCAACCTAATCCGGGAAAAGTATTCAAAAGATGTCCCTATTATCATTTGTTGCGATGGTGGTTTTTCGGGCGATGAGGCTTTTACCTGTTTTGAAGAAAGATTGAAAATACATTACATCATCAACAGCCGTATTTATGCCAGCGCTGAAAAATTTATTGACCAACTTCCACAAAGCTCTTTTGATGAGTTTTGTAAAGGACAAACAGCCTGGGAGTATGCCGAGTTTGGCAACCGGCTGAATGAATGGAAAAAGTTCAGGAGGTGTATATTCACAAGGGTATCAAGGGAAGAGGATGGTCAATACGTGATTGGCCGTTGTAAATCAGATTCTTTTATTTACACCAACATTGGACAGTGCCAGGAGGCAGACCAGAAGCTAAAAAAGGTATCAGAAAACAAATACTTTGATGCAAAAGCCATTATTGCAAAATCACATCAGAGGGGAGAAGACGAGCTTGTGCACCGGAGTATTAAAGAACTGGCTACCAAAGAACAAATGCCTTTTAAACGTTTCGGGATGAACCGTGCCTATTATTTCCTGCTGGTCATTACCCATTTTCTCTTTGAAGCATACAAAAGAGATGTTGCAAAGGATATTATCCATGCAAAGGCATATCCAAACACATTCAGAAGGTTACTGATCGACTTTGCTGTGAAGTTTACTTCTCAAGCCAGGTACACAATAATGAAAGTGGCTCAGCCCATATTTGAAGAATTAAAGATAAACATGCTGTGGATAAATTGTCAATCACCTCCTGTAATACAAACCTTTTAGAGCATTGGAAAACCAGCAAATGACAGCAAACCCAGAGTCAAGAATGTAATTATTATGCCCAAATCGAAATAAATGCCGGTTCAGGAAGGAGAAAATAATTTTAGAATCTGAAAATTATATGAAACCAGTATCAAAAAAATCTCTCTGACCACGATGTTGTTGTGAAATCCACAAATCTTTGGCCACTTACAAATAAGAATCGCTCAATTTAGGTTTGAGTCACCAGCTCGCAATTTATAAAGTTCACAGTTTTGTTTTTGGAATTACTGCTTCACAATTTTTTGTTCGAATACGCCCAATTTGGTTTTAACCTGAAAAATATAAATACCTT
>DATITY010000666.1:0-1581 GCA_035467235.1 Draconibacterium sp.
GACCGCCTGGGCAGAAAGGTATTGATGTACATAGGCTCAGTCGGGTATATTATTTCATTGGGTCTGGTATCAGCTGCTTTCTTTTTGGGCTGGACGGGTATGGCTGTACCGGTATTTCTGTTTTTTTTCATCGCTGCCCATGCCATCGGACAAGGAGCCGTGATCTGGGTATTTATTTCAGAGATCTTCCCAAACCACCTCAGGGCTTCCGGACAGGCTTTCGGAAGCTCAACACACTGGGTACTTGCAGCCATTATTCCCTCACTTATTCCCTTTCTTTTTTCAACCATAGGGGCAGGGGCAGTTTTTCTGATATTTACTCTAATGATGGTACTCCAGTTGCTGTTCGTTGCATTCATTATGCCTGAAACCAAAGGGGTTCCTCTGGAAGAATTAAGTAAACAATTATTAAAAAAATGAAAAGCAGTATAAATTATTTCATCGTATTTGTAGTTTTTATTTTCACCTTTTCGTGTAAAGAAAAAGAGATGAAAAAAGCATTAACTGAAGAAACCAAAGCCATTGATTCAAATGAGGTCTACCGGCCTGAATTTCATTTTACACCCAAAAAGAACTGGATGAACGACCCGAACGGGATGTTTTACCTCGACGGGAATTACCATCTGTTCTTTCAGCACTATCCCGATTCAGCGGTTTGGGGCCCGATGCACTGGGGGCATGCGGTCAGCAAAGACCTGGTCAGTTGGGAGGAACTTGAAATAGCGCTTTATCCTGATAGCCTGGGTTATATTTTTTCGGGAAGTGCGGTTGTTGACATGAGTAATACTTCCGGATTTGGCAAAGACGGACAAACACCTGTTGTGGCCATTTTCACATACCACAATATGGAAGCCGAAAAAGCCGGTGCTGCTGTCTATCAGAGTCAGGGTTTGGCTTATTCGCTGGATGGAGGCAACAACTGGACCAAATATGAAAATAATCCGGTTTTAAAAAGCCCGGGACTGAAAGATTTCAGGGACCCGAAAGTTATCTGGGATGAAAAACGGCAGCAATGGGTTATGACCTTGGCAACCTATGAGAAAACCTTGTTCTATGCTTCAAAGGATTTGAAATCATGGTCTTACTTGTCAGATTTTGGAAAAAATTACGGTGCCCATGGCGGCGTGTGGGAGTGTCCGGACCTGTTTCCAATTAAAGTGGATGGTGCGGAAGGAGAAAAGTGGGTGCTGCTTCAGAGTCTGAATCCGGGAGGAGCCAACGGCGGCTCAGGAACACAATATTTTGTGGGCGATTTTGACGGCAAAGTATTTGTACTCGATTCAAAATTTGAGATTCAGTTAAAAAGTGGTCCCCAATGGCTGGATTATGGCCGCGACAATTATGCCGGTGTTACCTGGTCGGGAATTCCCGAAAAGGATGGGCGAAGAATTTTTATTGGCTGGATGTCGAACTGGGATTATGCGAATAAAGTTCCAACAAAAGCCTGGCGTAGTGCACTTACATTACCGAGAACCTTGAACTTAAAAAAAACGGACCAGGGTTATAAATTATTTTCTATGCCTGTGCAGGAAATTGAAAAATATTACGGCAAAACGATTGACAAGAAAGATCTCATTGTAA
>DATITY010000667.1:0-5370 GCA_035467235.1 Draconibacterium sp.
TGATGTTTTCAATAAACATAAAGGTTCGGTTGTTGCACTCGAACAAGTTAAGCCCGAGCTTGTCAGCCGGTACGGAATTATAGATGGAATAGCTGTTTCGGAGAATGTTTTTAAAGCTAACGACTGGATTGAAAAACCAAGTATTAAAGAAGCTCCGTCGAATCTGGCAATCGCAAGTCGATACATTTTCACACCCGAAATTTTTGATTATCTGGAAAAAACCGCACCTGGAAAAAACAATGAAATACAATTAACCGATGCCATGCGCGAAATGGTTAAAACTCACCCTATGTTTGGCATGAAATTCAAAGGAAAACGTTATGATATCGGAGATAAAATGGGCTTTTTAAAAACCAATATTGAATTTGGATTAAAAGATCCTGAAATTTCTGAAACACTGAAAATCTGGATAAAGGAATTTGCAAAGGATTTATAATCGTTTAAACCTTCAGCTTAACTCAGGATTTTGCATATTTCAGAAACGGAATAATACTTTCATTTTTATTCGAACTTGTACCATCGTACTCGATGGTAACAACTGGGACACCCGATATTTTTTCAATTTTGGAAGTCATGGCTTCGGTAACCAGCGAAGGGCAGCAATACGATGGATTTGTTTGCACAAACAAGGCAATATCCGGATAAAATTCTTTTAAGTGCATAATTTTCAAAACGTTGTCGAGTGATTCGCCATTATAGGAAGTGCGTAAATTGAATAATTCCAGCTTGTCATTATACGATTTTAAGGGTTTCAAAACCGGTTCATGCAAAACTTCGTTAAAGTATTTCAAATATTTATCTTCAAGCGCAGAGACCAGTCCAATTAAAAACCGTTGCCTTGATGCTTTCATATAAAAACCCTCATCGAAAATGCGTTTATTGGAAGCAAAAAACATAATTTTCACATAATCATTGTACGGCGTTGTTATTGCTTCTCCCCCATTATCCTCAATAAAACGAACCAGGTTCTGGTTAAACACATCGTTATCGCGGGCATATAAATCGCCAAAAATGGCCACTTTGGGCTTGCTTATATTATGTACCTCAATTTCTTTCACCCATTCGATCACGTTTTTAAGCGCTTCCAGTTTTGATGTTCCTTCCAAAAAAGTCTGATATAAAAGTTCCATCGATTTTTTAACCACAGCATCGGTTTGTCCTTTTTGCCTTTCGTACGGACGCAGTTTACACTCAATTTTTCGCATGTATCCGCCAATAAGAAATGCCAGGTACGAATTAATTGTAGTATTAACCGAAATATCAGCGAACGAAATATTTCCGGTATAAACACTGATTTTTGCAAGTTCAGGATTTTGTTCCCTCAAAGTTTTCGACATGAAGCTGATGAACATGCCCAGATTACACGAAACGGGAGATTCAATCATCCACAAAACAGTATTTGCAGGATTTAATTGATATTTTTCAACTGTTTCGAATGCATTTTGAAGGATAATATTTAACGGCAGGCACTGGCCGGTATTTTTAACCAGACTTTTTTTGATGGAATCCTCCGTGTCGAAAAGTGTATAAGCATCAATACCAATTCTTCGCAAATTGGCTTCTATCAGCTTCGACGCATGTTCTCCCAAAGAAGGCATCAGCAAAGTTTTTCCTTTCAGTTGTCCGCCAGGGGTAATTAAATTATTATGATTGTTATTTATTTTTTCGCCCCGGGGTTTTTCCTTTCTTTCAAAATGATTTTGAAATGACCGCAATGCCGCTTCCACACGTGTTTCGTAACCAACATTCGAATTGTACTCGTCCAACTGCAAAATCAAGTATGGCTTTTTGTAAAAATCCATCAACTGCTTGAAATAACCTATAATAAATGAATCGGGCGAACATTTAAAGGAGGAGATGAAAACCGGGTACAAGTCTTTTTCCCGGGCAATTTTATCGGCAGCAGCTAAAATTACTGCGGCATATTTCCATTTGGTAGATCCAAGTATTTCGCGAATGCTGTCAATATCATTTTCATTTATATCGAGCATATTTTGGAAAAAAGTCTTTACTCCTTTCCTGGCAAACAGTTCAGGGATATTACTGTTCATTGCCGGGGAAAGCACAGTGTACGGCCTGCCAAGCAAAACAACTTTCAGGTTTTTTTCTTTTACTGATAGTTCTTCGAATTTCTTCTTCCACTGTGATTGTTTGATGCGAAACTCACTTTTGGCTTTATTGTAAGCCAAGGTCACATCAATCAGATTGAATCCGTTTAAACCCACTTTTTTCAGCGATTGATACAATTCGTTTATGAATGAAAAGTCGGTTTGTAATGAAAATAACACAGGATTGATAATCGCTTTGCTTTTACTTATTTCTTCAACGGAAGCAACTACAGGCGGTGCAAACTGACTGTAATAACAATATTGCCGTCGCTGGTATTTCGATTTTTGTTTTTCTTCGAGATAGGTAGGAAGAAAAATGAAATCAGCTTTGTCTAACAGATGCATTACATGTCCTTGAATGGCGCTCATGGGTGCGCAAAACTCAGCTCCCGAAATCCGTTTCCCGGTTTTTACCGCATCGCGAAAATTCAGACTGGTAATGGTTTTAATATGAAGTAAATCGAAAAAACGCTGCCATAAAAGTAAGTCTTCAAACAAATATAATCCTGCAGGAATCCCAACGGTTAAATCTGATTTAGTGCCGTTTAGCGCTTTAAAAGCGAATTGTTTATTATATTCTTTTACCAGGTTAAAATCTGAAATATTATTATCAACGAATTGCTTCGAATCGTAATCCCGGCCACATAAAAATCCATATACTTCCTTAACTCCTTCAACTTCGGCAATTTTCAATTTGCAATGATTGGTGCAGAGCTCACAAATTTCGGTTCGAACCGGAATATCATTTTTATACAATTGAATTCCCCGGAAAGATGAGTTGCTCACTTTTTTGTCGAATAATTCAAGTGCAACGCCATAAGCTCCAGTCAAATGGCAATACTTTGAAACCATGATTGGCTTGTTCAGCTTTTGTTCGAATGCTGCAACCAAAGCCTTATTTTTTGCCGTTGCCCCCTGAAAAAATATTTTATTCCCGATGTTTTTTTCTACTGCTACTTTAGCAAGATAGTTCTCGCGAACCGAGTGCAATACCGATGCCAGTATTTCGTTGGTTTTGTAATTCGCATTAATGTAATGGTTTAAATCGCGCTCCATAAAAACGGTGCATCTGTCACTTGCCATGGGCGCGGAAATATTCGATGCCCTTTCTGAAATTTTGGACAAATCGACACCCAGTTTTTTTGCCTGTTCTTCAATAAAACTACCGGTGCCAGCGGCACACACATTATTCATCACCGAAAAAGTAACACTTCCGTTACTCAGCGTGGTAAATTTTGCATCCTGACCGCCAATTTCTATAATCGTGTCAACTTCAGCATCCAATTCAAAAGCAGCCCGTGCATGAGCCGTAATTTCATCGGGAATTACGTCGGCTCCAATAATTTTTCCGACAAATTTTCTGCCTGAACCTGTAGTTCCGGCTCCCAACACATTCAGTATAAACTTCTTTTTATCAACAACTTGCTGTACAGATTCCAAAATAATCCGAACCGCAGTAACCGGCTGACCAGATGTTCTGGTGTAAAATCCGGCTAAAACATTTTTATTGTTATCTAATAAAATTGCCTTTGTACTTGTCGAACCAATATCAAATCCGATAAAAACCGAATAATTCTGTTCTTTTAATTCCCTGTAAATATCCACTTCAACAAAAGGGACGTTTTTGAAGATTTCTGAATTAAAAGTAAATTTCTCAAACGAAGAGAAATCAGGATAATCAGATAATTCAAGTTTCAGCGGCTGATAAAAAAACTTTTTCTCCGATAAGTCTTCGTGAACAATATCACATGCTGAATGAATTTTAAAATCAGAATTTGGAATATTTTCTTCGATTAAATTGATTGCAGCGCCAATGGCGCCATACAAGTGAGAATTAGTCCCGACTTCAGGTTTAATTCCGGTTAATTTTTCAAGGTGCTTTACAACGGCACCATTGAGCGAAACACCACCTGTAAAAACCAGTGGCAAATTAACATTTCGGCTAGTAAATAACGTGTCTGTAATATTTTTTGCCAGGCCGTAGCACAAACCGTCACAAATTTCAGGTAGTGTATAGCCCTCTTGTTGAGCGTGTATCAGGTCGGTCTTGGCAAAAACCGAACACCTGGATGCTATTTTGGGAAAATCGCCTTTATTGTTGAATGCCAGTTCACTGAATTCCGATATATTACTGATATTTAGTCGTGCGCATTGCTGGTCTAAAAAACTTCCGGTTCCCGCAGCACACGACGAATTTGATTTGAACTTCCTGTAATTCTGATTTTCATCAAACTGAATCAGTCCAAATTTTTCACCACCCACAATTAAGATTGAACCCACATTTTCGTGCAGTGCTTTCACCGCTGTTATTACCGAAATACGATTATCGAAAACGGCAGAACTTTTTACAAATGAAGGAGTAGATGAAGTTGTTGCAACACCGCAAACCCTTTTTAAATCAAACATTGAAAGCATTTCAATTAGTTTGCCGGCATTTCTTCCCTCGTGAAAATCATAAGCCGTCTGAATTATTTCTTTATCCTGATTTAAAAGTACCACTGAAATGGCAACTGAACCAACATCAATCGCCAGGTATTCATTCTTTGCTTTCATGTTAATGTTCTTAACAACAATGAGATGAAATCGATTTATGCTTCAAAATCAAATGTACAACTAATATTTACACCGCTTTACTATAAATTGAAAAAGAAAGAGAAAGATTTTTAGTAAATTTGTAGCCCTGTTTGAAAGCAGACAGGTTTTACCGGGGCTGATTGGTTTTGACAGCGGGTAGAAGAGGCAGGTAAGCATGCAGGGTTTTGGTTGTTGACCTTATAAAATAATAATCAAACGACAATTGGCGAAAATAACTACGCTCTTGCTGCGTAACCGAATTAAGTAAGTTACCTTTATTCCGGCACAAGGTGCTGGAACGAGACATCGCCCGGATGCTAATGCTTTGAAGCGGTCCGATCAGGCGGTGCAAGTAAATCGAAGCTAGTTTTAGCGAGGCTCTGGCGCTTTTACGAAAATAAAAGAGATAAGGTAAACATTGGTGGCCCTGATCCGGTGTTTATTCGAAAACCAAGTCTGGGGATAAGCATGTAGAAAGCTTGTGGCTTCCTCGTTTGGACAGGGGTTCGACTCCCCTCAGCTCCACTTCTGTTTGTAAGATATTGAAAACGAATAACTTACAGACACAAAATTGTCTCATTGGACTCACAGAATTAAAAAAGTGAGACGCAAAGTGAGACAAAATTGGAAAACCACAAAAGTTGGTGGGAGAAAAAAACGGAAATGTCAACGAAAAGTGAGACAAAGA
>DATITY010000668.1:0-4274 GCA_035467235.1 Draconibacterium sp.
CAAATCCGGAAACCCTGAAAACTGAGATGGTATCTTTGTACCTCGGGTTAAACGGGACGAGAGAAATAATTCTTAATAAACTTGGAAATTAGCGCCGGCACCGCCCCTGCGTAATAATAACGGATAGCAGAGTACATAAAAAAAGGCGCTGATATCCTGAAATATTCAGTGTTGACAACGCCTTTTTTTTCAAAATCTAATCAAGGTTATTTCAGTTTGATGTGTGCTTTATTATCGGTGATTGGCAAATCAGTCCAGAAACTGTTGATTGCATCAATAAACATCTGACCGTCCGGCAGAATCTGTGCTGCCAAAGCTTCAACTTTCATTCTTTCATCAGGTTTGATTTTTTCATCACCCGCATAATGAGCAATTACGCCATTACTCAGGAAAGGAGCAATATATGAAGCTGTTGCAGGGTCAAGGTAATAAGGTTCCTGAGTTAATCCATAACCAAAATATCCATCGAGGTGTTCTTTCAGGAATAGGTTTGAATAAGTAACAAAATTAAGTCCCGGCGGGAATGGAAAATCGATTTTGGTGATTCTTTTTGATTCAATTTTAATAAAATTATCATCCAGAATCATCATTCTGTAAGGGCTCGGAGGTGTAACCAACGAACCGGTTTCAATATCGGAAAGTGTATTTTTTCCAACCGTAATCTGAGAAATATCATTGGCATGGTAGTGGCCAGTAAAAACAAGTTTAATTCCCATTTGCATGAAAGCTGCTGCCATTTCCGGCCAGTTTTCCAACAAGTATCCGGGATCCAACTGCTCCTGACCGTAATAATGCTGGAGAATTCCATGGTGCATCATCGCAAGAACTTGAATGTCATTTGCCTGTGCTTCAGCCATTTTTATCTGAATCCAGGCCATGGTTTCAGGTTTAATCCTTCCACCCACAATTGCTATATTTTCATTTTCCTCATACCGGCAGGCATCAATTCCCAGAATCCATAGCTTGTCGGTTGGTTGGCAAATGTAGCTTAACGAGTTTTCGTCACGGTAAATGGCATCTTCATACCCAAAATCACCATAAATCGATGCAAAATCCGCTGCAGAAATTTTTGTAGTTGGCTGAGGTGGTGAAACACTGAAATTGAGTGCCTCCGGATTGTTAACATCATGGTTTCCGGGCACAACAAACACTTTCACATTTAAATCAAGTAATTCCTGAAGCAATCCGATTACCGCTTCATGGCTGAGCAGTTCCCCATCTTTGGTCAGATCGCCGGGAATTAAAACGATATCGGGCTTTGCCATTTTCAATTCAGAAATAGCCTGTCTGAGAATAAGATCACCAAATGCAATCAGTTTAGGATCCTGTGCAAGGTACATTTGAAAATAGTAATCATTTTCAGGATCAGCAGGCATAAGCGAAGGACTCATGTAGTGAAGATCGGAAATAACGGCAATTTTTAATTTTGCCTGGGAAGATTTTAACGGATTTGAATCATCGGTTAACATAACCGATGGGTCCAATAATGCATCTTTTGTGCATGACGCTGATACAATGATCATCAATGACAGGAAAAAAAATCTTAAATTTTTCATGAAACACTGGTTTAAAAAGAGTTGAAAGTTGATTAATAAAAAACTTTTCATTATTGAAAAATTTAGTGAGAATCAATACTTAACGTATTAAGGAACAAAACAAGTTACAACTTATTTGATCAATTCACAACGTTCTTTTAGAATAATAGTGATTCATTGTGTAACTTATGTTTTTTGCAAAGTTTTTTCTAATTTCAGCCGTTCACATCCTATCTTTAACCAAAACATTATCGTTATGGACATTCATGTTATAAAAGGAAACGGGGAAAAGGTTCTGTTCGATCCGGAAAAGTTAAAACAGGCACTGGCTTCTTCAGGGGCAACGTATATCGAACAGGAAAAAATTATACGTGAAGTTGAATCGAAATTGTACGATGGTATTCCAACCCGTAAAATCTACCTGATGGCTTTCGACCTGCTGAAAAAAGAATCATATAAAACTGCTGGTCGTTACCGCCTGAAAAATGCCATTATAGAAATGGGACCTACTGGCTACCCTTTTGAGATTTTTGTAGGAAAGATTTTTGAAAGCATGGGTTACAAGGTTGAAACCGGTGTTTTTGTGCAGGGGAAATGCATTCAGCACGAAGTGGATGTGGTTGCGCGAAAACCCGGCGAAATGATTATGGTGGAATGTAAGTTTCACAGCGATAACAGGACTAATAGTGGTGTGCAGGTACCGCTTTATATTCAGTCGAGGTACCTCGATATAAAAGCTGTCTGGGAAGAAAAATACGGAACCGGTATTTCTTTCAAAGGTGGTGTGGTTTGTAATACACGTTTCAGCGATGATGCCATGAATTATGGCAAATGTGCAGGACTGGTGCTGATCTCGTGGAACTACCCTGCTGATACCGGACTGAAATACTGGATTGATAAAACCGGATTACACCCTGTTACTTCGCTTATTTCCCTCACAAAAAAGGAAAAACAGTATCTGCTTAATAAAAGCATAGTGCTGTGTAATGAACTCCCTGAAAAACAAGACGTTTTACTCGAAATGGGAATATCAGAAAATCAAATCAGAAAAATAATTGCGGAAGCCAAAAATCTTATTGCTGAATGATTGAAGTGTTTATTTCAAAATCGCCTGTTGTACGTATTATTAAAATTCCGTTACAAATTTTAGTTTGGTTTCTGTGCATTCCAAATTTTGTAAAGGCAGGCGACACTGTTTTTACAAGTCGCCCTGATACCCGAAACTGGAATCCGCAATATATGCAGGAAGTTTTTCTGGAAGAATTTAACGGAGATCGGCTGGATAAAAATGTCTGGGCAGTTGATTTGTGCAAAAGCAGAGGTTATATGGGAAACAATGAGGGAGAACCTGACAATATTGAGGTAAGCAACGGTTCGTTAAAACTTACAGTGCACCACAAACCCGGAAATATTGATAATAATTGCTGGGACAACTCTCAATTTATTAGCGATTATACCACTGCCGAAATTACCACACAATGGGACAGATTTAAGTACGGTTGTTTTGAAGCAAAATGTTTTTTCCCAAGGGGCGACCACTTTTATTATGCATACTGGCTATGGGGACCAGGTGGTGAAGGATACCCGAGCGATGGCTATATTTCCGAAATAGATATTGCTGAAGGAACTGAATGGGGCGACGGCACCAATCACGAAATGAAAACTTCGGTTCATTACTGGTCAGAAAAAGACGGTGAAATTAAACTTCCGAAAGACTGGACTTTTGGTTACGGAACTGATTTTGAAGGAGCCTGGCATGTGTATAAGATTATATGGAATGTTTATGAAATGATTTACTATGTTGATGATACTGAGATATGGCGCAGGTCAAAATATTATACTGATATGGATACAACCACTAATGATGTTGGAATGACCGAGATTATTCCGGGAATTCCTTATCATGTGCGCGAATATTTTCCGAACGATGAGATGCAAACGACTTTTCAAATGCACATTCAGAAAAATGTACCACTGAGTGACCTGCCTGTTTCAATGGAAGTTGACTATGTGAAAGTAAGCCAGTATTTTCTGGCTCCCTTAATTGATTGCCCGAAGATAATTTATTCATCAGACCTGGTTGTACTCGATGTTGACAGCCAGGCTACAAATATTTCATGGCACCTGGAACCAGCCAGTCTGTTCAATAAAGCACATGGTTCAGGTATGTTGGCTGAAATAATTCCCGCACCCGGAATGCACGGTCGGGCCAAAATTACTTATTGGTTCAATATGCCATCCGGCGAAAAATTCAGCGCAGCCCATGATTTCCTGGTAGATAATAAAACATCTGCAAACCGGTTGCTTCAGCAAGAAAATGACTACTCGGGAAGTTTACTCGTTTCTCCAAATCCCGCAGGCAATGAAACAACCATTTCATTTGATGGAAATTATAGTTTTAATGCGGGATGGAATATTGAAATTTATACTTTAAGCGGGCAGTTAAAACTGAAACATGATAATTTACGAACGGAAGATTTCAAGATAAATCTGACTGGCTGGGAAAAAGGAGTTTACATGGTTCTCGCTAAAAACAGAAATTTATCGCTTACAGGAAAACTGGCCGTTACAGGTTCCTGGAAATAGGCATTTCCGGTCAGAAATGTCAATTATTTACTCAATTGAAAAAGATTTACCGCATTGTCATGCAGCATCATCGATGCAATTTTCAATGCTTCCTCTTCCGAAAAATATCAGTCATTTGCCTTTTCAATCAGAACATTTGAAACAATTTCCCTG
>DATITY010000669.1:0-1690 GCA_035467235.1 Draconibacterium sp.
CATTCAACCACAGTCATTTGTTTTCCATGCGGCCGGTTAATCGTTGTTATCAGTTTCCATCCTTCTTCAAGCTGAAGTTTTTCGTTTGCATTTAAATCGATTTTTGCGAGCCCGCTGGCAGCATGTTTCGGATTTCGCGCAACCACCTGACCTTCACACGAACCCGATGGATATGATCCTTCATCGTAAAGAATAACTTTCATGTCTCTTCTGGCTGCCTCTTCAATTGCAACTTTCATCATTTCAAGCATTTCGGGTGAAAGGAATTTCATGTTCGATGGCAGCCCCATCCGCGGATGAATTACAAAACCATACACGCCGTGCTCATCGAATTCCTTGATTTGACGGAGAATTTCGTCGGTTTTCAAAGTATCGTTCCAAAACCAAAACGGCATTACCGAAAACTCCCTGGGAGGATTGATAAACTCTTTGGAAATGGTTTGTCCGGACAAGAATAAGGGAAACAGAAAACATGCGATAAAAATATTCCGTAATGTCGAAAAATTCATCTGTTTAGTTTTATTGGTTTGATTCAATATTTTTCAATACCTCTTTGTATTCCGGCCTGCTTTTCCATTGTTCAAAATAAGGCCTGTACTCAGGCAAATTAGCCCAATTTACTGTGTATCCGTTGGGTTCCAAAAGCCCGCCGGGATAATCTTTCCCCTGATCACTCGCATCAACAGATATATTCCATGCTTTGAAATATTCAATCATTCGCTTTGCAATTTCTTTTTCCGAAGCGATAATATTTTTTGTTTCCTTCGGGTCATTTACCAAATCATACAATTCGAATTCATTTTTAGAAATATCGGGTGAAACCAGTTTATAGTTGTTGTCAACTATTGCGGCTTTGCCCTGATAGCGGAATGGAATTGGTTTTTTACGAATCTTCAAATCGACTGTGAAAAGTTCCTTTATACTGGTTCCGTCCACAGGTTGAACCATTGATGATTCGGGCAATCCAAGAATATCGGCAATGGTTGGAAAAATGTCCATTGTTGAAGCCGGATAATCGGTAATACGGCTTTTATTTATACCAGCCGGCCATTCAATAACGCAAGGCACACGCAAACCGCCCTCGTAAACCTGACTTTTATTTCCGCGCAATCCACCAACCGATTCGGGGGCAAAATTGGGCAATCCACCGTTGTCGCTGTTAAACCAAAGAAGCGTATTTTCCGATATTTTCATCGAACGCAATCCTTTTCGCAAATCGCCGATACTACTGTCCATACTTATAATTTCGGCGTAATGATTTTGAGCATTTTCGTTCAATTTACTGAAAGTCTTTTTATCACTTTCCCCGGCTCTCCATGGAGAGTGAGGACTCCCAAACCAGATGACCACAAACAGTGGTTTTTCATTGTCCTTTTCCTTTTCAATAAACCGAAGCGCTTCATTTACAATAATGTGCGACGATTCTCCCTTTATCTCAACAAATTCTCCGTTTCGACTCATAATTGGATCGATGTCGAAAAAGTTGGAAACCGACAGCCATTCGTCGAAACCAAACCGCCCGGGATTTCTGTCATCGGTTGCAAATATTGGCACTCCCGGCCCTTTCAGTCCATTTAAATGCCACTTGCCAAAATGGGCAGTTTTATAACCTGCTTTTTGCAAGGCCTGTGCAATTGTTTTTTCCTGTTTGCAAAGGGCAAAACCATGCGAATAAACACCGGAGCGATCG
>DATITY010000670.1:0-1664 GCA_035467235.1 Draconibacterium sp.
AAACCTGTGTCGCTGTAGGTTTTTACATTAGCGGGAGTCATTGCAATGGCTTTAAAAACGCCACTTAGTTCGCGTTCAACAATAAAACCAAGTTCATTGTCCGAATCATCCGTCCAGTTCAGCCTTGTTTTGTTATAAGAATCGGTGGTTGCCTTAAACCCGGTTGGGGCATTTGGTAATTGTGTGGCAACTGTAACCGTCGAAAAGGTTGGTGCAATTTCTTTATCAAAATCATCGCTTGAATAACTGATTTTTATGATGGAATCGCCACGGAAGATAAGCACGTGAGTAGTTCGTTCGCCAATCAAATCATTATAAGTAATGGTTGTGTCGGCATCAACTTTTAATTTCACCGAAGTTCCGTCAGGATAAGTATTGTTTAAACTGAGCGCGTATTCTTTTGGATAACCATAACCGCGATGCATAATCATCACGCTGGTTTGCTCTTCGTTTTTGGCGCCGTAAACCACAAAATCGTTGCTCGAAGAAACACCATCGGCATATTCGCCTTTGAAATATTTTGCTGCAAATTCCATGTGGCGGTACGATGCTCTTGGAACCATGTGAGCGCCATCAATCATGCTAAAATCCGTTCCCTGCCGGTTACCGCCATTTTCGAACATACTCCAGGTTGTGGCATATTTTGAATCGTATTTCATGCATAAACCCATGATTCCGCCAAACATCTGCCCATTTCCCCAGGTGTGGACTACCGGTCCGCCTTTTGCATTGAATTCTCCAATTCCCCACGAAAGTGCATCATCGCCGGTTCGGTTTAAAGCTGTATTTGTGGCGTCAACCTTTTGTTTGCACTTTATAATGGCGGTTTTAAAACTTTCAAGTCCCTGGTAGGCCAAATCGATATTGTCCTGTTGCGGATATGAGTGCCACGAAATTCCATCGCAGTAGTAATACTCTTTGCCCGGAACTTTTCCGGCGATATTGTTTTTCCCGCCGAACAAATCATTGATTGCAAATTCCACATAATAGCAAAAATCGGGACCATAAATTTTTATGGTTGGGTCAACCTCTTTCATTGCTGCGGAAATAGGTTTAAAGTACTTTTCAACCATTCCACCAACATCAACACCACTGGCCAGTCCATGATTTTGTAACCACGGTTCATTGCCAATATTCCAAAATTTTACCGGTTTAATAACTCCTTTATTTGTAACATTTAAATATTTCACCAGGTCAGCCGCAGCTGTTGCTGATTTATATTGCGAAACCTGCACAATTGGCTCGGCGCCAATGGCCTGAATCTGTTTCACCCAATTTAAAATAGTTGCGTTGGCAGGCATGTTTTTGTCGTATTCTGCCCCGCCAATCCTGATGGTTTGAAAACCTCCCTGTTTGGTTAAATTCCAAACGGTGGTGCTGGGATTGGTGTACCAAAGATTGGTGCCTACCAGATAAGGGCTGATTTCCTGAGCTTTGGTCTGAAGTGAGATTAATAAAAGAGTATAAATAACGATTCTTAAAGAAGATAACTTCATTTTATATTAATTCTTGGTTAATTGAAAAGTTGAATAAACGGGAGGCCGCTCATTGTCGAAATCATCACTGGTGTAATTGATTCTGGTGATTGAATCACCCTTGAAAATAAATACTTGTGTTGCCCGTGGTTGAATTACATCTTTATAAACATCATCGCGATTTCCCTT
>DATITY010000671.1:0-2637 GCA_035467235.1 Draconibacterium sp.
TTGTTTCATGATAAATGGTACCGTATTTTGGAGCATCTTCTTTTGAAATGGCTTCCGAATTATTCCAGAAATCCAATCCGTTTACATCTCCGTAATTAAGCCAGATACCAACGTGATGCGGATGATCTGACCGCTCGCCTGCTTTGTTTTTTAAAGGAAACTGCCGTGTAATTTCATTTCCACCGGCAGTAACTACAGGCCATAAAACCGGTTTTTTGATGGCTTCGGGATAAATGTATGAAGTGAAAAGTTTACCATCAATCAACACATCTATCTTCTTTTCAGCAGGTTTGGATTGTAACTGTACTTTTGGCTGAGCCATTGTATTCAAAAAACCAATGGTGAGAATTAACATTACTGAAAATAATTTTTTCATGACGCTTTTTTATTTATGAATGAGCGAACAAAATAATAAAAAAAGAGGGACATTTCTGCCCCTCTTCAATTTATATCCAATCAATTTTATTTCTATTTATATTCCGGACGTTGTTCAAGCACACCTTTCTGCAGGTCGAGCTGAACCTGAGGAATCGGCTGATATTTATCGCCTTCACTAAAACTGGCACCATTCATAAATGCCCTAATCCTTAAATCGGCAGTAGCAAAACCGTTGAGAATTTCAGCCATACTTTTTCCTCCAATTTTACCAGGTAGATTATCCCAACGTCTCAAGTCGAAGAAACGCATTCCTTCTGTTGCAAATTCAAGGCGTTGTTCCCACTGTACAGCTTTCATAGCTTCATCTTTACTGGCAAAAGATGAGTAGTTACCAATTTTATAGTTGGCAGCAGGTTGTGTAAAGTCAACATCGCCTGGTTTTCCCCACGGAAAGAAGGAGGTTGGTAATTCATAAACTTTTACCTTACCCATTACTTTGTCATTGGCAGCCCTTGTACGAATCTGGTTTACCAAATCTTTTGCCATTGCAACATCACCTTCAAAGGCAGCAACTTCGGCTCTCCATAACAGAATATGGCTGTAACGGATATATCGGTAATTGTTGGCATTGATACCTGTTTGCCATCCGGTTGTGGTTGAAAGACTGTAACGCTCTGATTCTTTAAAGAATGGTTTTGGAGCAGGCAAATACGGCCCACCTTCCGACTGTTTACGAATCCAGGCAGAACCACGGTTGACACCCCAGTCTTTGTATGGGATACCCCTGCGACTTACTGTAAAATCAAGACGTGGATCAACCGGTGTTACATCATCGGGGACAAAGGTTTTATCTGAACTGATTCCAGCGTCATTTTTAAAATCGGTATTATTAAAAGTATCAAACAAAGGCAAACCATTGGCGTCAACTTTATAGGCATTCACAAGGTTTTGAGAAGGTTGGTGGAAACCGCAGCACATTCCAATATCGCCACCATGAGGCCAGTTCAGACCAATTCCCATTTCAGCGTTTAACGATTCGTCGATATCGTTAACATTTGCCTGGATTTCGAAAATCGATTCCTTGTTGTTATTGGTTTCAATCTCGAAATTCTGGATAAATTTATCCATCAGCGAATATTTTCCGCTGGCAATAATTGCATCGAGTAACGGTTTTGCTTCAGTATACTTCAAATCCTGCAGATAAGCCCTGGCAGCAAGCGCCATGGCAGCATACTTTGTCGGACGGCCAACCTCTGCCTGGGTTTCAGGCAGGTTGTCGGCAGCATATTTCAAATCGTCTGTAATATGTTTCAGTACAGCTCCTTCAGCATTTACATTTGAAACCATTTTTGGATAAGCTGTTTCCTCAGTAAGAATTGGAATATAATCGCCAAATACCAGGCGGGCTTCGAAATTAAACAATGCCCTGAGGAACTTTACTTCGGCGAGATATTTTGTTGCCTGTTCCTGGGTAATTTTTCCATCTTCCAGAGTTTTATTGATTACTTTAATTGTTTTGTTGGCGCGGTCAACACCCATACCAAGGCACAATCTCCATTTATCAGCCGGATAACCGTTTGTTGGCGTAACTTCCCAGCGTTCAATATCATTCACCGGAACCTGGTCGGTAATTTCCGAACCTTTGTAAGCATCGTCTGATGCAGCAGAACCGTAGGTCCAGTTTTGAATGGAGGCACCCCATGATACTGTCCATAAAGCGCTTCCTCTAATCATGGAATAAGTTCCTGTCAACAAAGCTTCAATCCCTTTCGCATCGTAAAATACATTTTCCGATGTTACTCCCATTGGCTCTTTGGTCAGAAATTCTTCCGAACATGAAAATGAAATGGTCAGCAAAAGCATCATGACCATTATTATCGATAGTTTTTTCATATTATTCATTTCTTTAAATTTTAATATAACTTTTAATTATAACCCAAGCTGAACACCAAACATAACCTGGCGAGGTGTTGGCCATGAACCCGTGTCCATACCCATATATGTACCCGATTGATTCACTTCAGGATCAAGTCCGCTATATTTAGTTAGTGTAAACAGATTGGAAACCTGAAGGTAAACATATAGGTTTTTAATCTGGGCTTTGTTTAAAAGATCTTTAGGTAAATTGTACCCAAGTTGCAGGTTTTTCATTCTTAAATAAGATGCATCTTCTATAAAAGCAGTGGAAGGTTCCTGTGAATTGCTGCTTTGATCGAGCATCGGAAGTGTAGCATCAGCATTGCTTGCCAAGTATGGACT
>DATITY010000672.1:0-3069 GCA_035467235.1 Draconibacterium sp.
CACCTTTGTATCAGTAATTCTTGCAGAACCTTCGAAATCGAGTGTTTTAGAAATTTCATGATTCAGTTTGAAATTGATTACGTTTCTTATATAATCGTTTCCAACCATAATACCATCGTCGCTGTTGTTCGAAAAGCTAAGGCTGAGTTTGGTTTTATCGGTACCACCACTCATGCTTACATTATGTGACCATGAAACCTGGCTGTCGCCAAACATTTCATCCTGCCAATCGGTTGGTTTTTTATACTTGTACAATTCAAGGTCTTCGTATTTTCCAAAATATTTTTGAAAATTGTTCAGGTCGGCAGTTGAGCGCAATTTGGCTAATTCGTAATTGGCCATAACATATTCATAGGGGTCAAGTACGTCGTATTTGCGCTCGGCAGGTAAGGTTTTAAACTGGGCATAGCCGTTATAACTGATACTGGTTTTACCTTCGGTAGGACTTTTGGTAGTGATTAGGATAACACCGTTTGCAGCCTGTGCTCCGTAAATGGCAGTTGCAGCGGCATCCTTCAACACGTTTATGCTGGCAATGTCACCCGGAGGAATATCGCGGATACTTCCAACAATAAAACCATCGACCACATACAATGGCGAATTGTCCTGCGTTACCGAACCTCCCCCGCGCACGCGGATTACTACTTCGGCATCAGGCGAACCATCGGTGGTTATTACATTTACACCGGGCAATCTGCCTTTGATTGCTTCTGCCGCATTGGTTATCGGAATTTTTTTCAATTCATCTCCCGAAAGACTGGCCACCGACCCTGTTAAATCAGCACGCCGCGCGGTTCCATAACCAACAGCAACCACTTCGTCGAGTTGGGTTGTTGACATTTCGAGCGCAACGTCAACGGCAGTTTTCCCATTGAGTTGAATTTCCTGTGTGGTAAAACCTATAAACGAAAATACCAACACCGAATTCTGTGCAGGGACATTTAGCCGATAAGTGCCGTCAACATTGGTAACTGTACCGGTTGCAGTACCTTTTACCGATACTGTAGCTCCTGGAATACCTTCTCCTGTCTGCGCATCAGTCACTTTTCCACTTACACTAACTGATTGAGAAAGCACCGTATAAGAAAAGATGAATTGCACCGAAACAAGAAATACCAACATTCGGATAGAACTTATCCAATGTGGCTTTAGTGTTTTTCTCAAAGAATTTGTCATAATTTTTTTGATTTGATAGTTATCGATTTAATTTAAAATCATTGATTTTAGTTGTTTCATATTCAATCGTTTCAATCATTTGATTCGATTTGCAATAATTGTATTGCAAGTTATCTGATATTATTTTGAGTTAAATTTTAAATCTTCCCAAAATAGGCAATTTTACCTCCAGATGCAGGGCAAATTTTCCCAAAATGCGGGCGTTTTATGAGTACCTGTAATAGAAAACTTAAAATTGATTATGAACTCAAACTTTCTTTACATTTTTTGGAACTGAATAAAATCTGTGCAAAAATGAAAACTCCGGGATTCACAAGTTTTGAGAATTCCCAGAGTTTTTTTACCTAAAACTTATATGAAAAAAAAGAATGTCAGTACTAATTAATATCCCGCATTTTGCCAAAAACCTTCGCCAACAGTGGTACTCTTGTTTGTAACAGCATCCATCTGAGCCTGCGGAATCGGCCTGTAATAATGTATTTCCTGAATATTTCCGGCTGCCTGCGCATTGTATGCTTTCACGCGGCTTACCAGGGTTTTTGTACGTTTTAAATCGAACCAGCGTTGCTGCTCACCGCAAAGTTCAAGTGCGCGTTCGTCTAAAATGGTTTCGATGGTAACCGGGCCGGGCAACAAATTATCTTTTCCTGAAATTGCCCGTTTTGCACGCAAAGTATTTAATGTTGTAAGCGCTGCACCGCTCCCTCCTGTTTTTAATTCAGCTTCAGCTTTAATCAGGTACATTTCCGCTAAACGAAGAACCATAACATCGCGGTCGTAAATCTCTGGAGTTACTTTATCGTTATCAGTGCGGGTGTACACATCAGTATCGAATTTTTTAATTGAAAAGAATGACTGGTCGCCGGCATAAGCCACGTTTTTATAACGCCCGTCGCCGTATGGATCTGCAGTAGGCATGGTATTCGTTGGAAGTGCTTTTGCCGGATCCAGCGAAGTATATAAAGGCAAATGACCACCAACAAGGGTGTGAATGCGGTATTTGTTTTTCGCCCATGCAATTTTAGCCTGTGCTTCGGGAGCATTTCCGTCAACGGGCATGTAGTAAAGACCCGTATCCTGCATTGCTTCATAAAACTTGGAAGAGCCTTCAAGACCAGGTGCAATGGTATATACATCGCGGATAGTAGCCTGGTAACGCTGGTCGGTTTCCTTGTTTTTAACCATCAGGTTCATCAGGTACATCGAAGGAACATAACGGGTAAAACCACGTCCATATTTTGAATAAGTGGGACCCACAGGTACAACCGCTTTTGTTACACTGTTTGTGAGTGTAGCAGTTGCTGTAGTAACACGTACAAATACGTCAGACAAATCGCTGCCGGCATTGTTCCATTTCGGAATAAACATGAGCAACATTGCACTGCCACCGCCGGTTGAGCGTCCTGTGCGCGAAATCAGGTTCACAAAATCGAGTGATGTGCCGCTGGCGTCAGTTTTAATACGATATGGCAATACGTTGAGAGAAAAAGGCTGGGTATAAGTAATTCCCCAGATTGATTCTTTATTTTTTGTCACATCTTCATTGGTCATAGTCCAAACATCAGAATACTTGTCGTAAAAAGTAGCTACTCCGCTGCCAATAACTGCTTCGGATTCGGTTTTGGCCAAAGTATAAAGATTCTGTCCGGAATAGGCAGTGTTTGACTTAATACTTGTTTCACCCAGCCAAGAAGCTGCATACAGGAGTACCCGCGCTTTAAACGCCCTTACCGCCCAATAGTGCACACGGGCAGTTTTTGCATTCAATCCTTCCAGTTCTTTGGCAGCCTCATCCAAATCTGCTAAAATATTACTGTAAACCAATTCTTCCGGATCGCGGAAACTTTCAGTCGAAAGTGTGTTGATGGGTTCTTTGTAATAAGGAACCGGTCC
>DATITY010000673.1:0-6532 GCA_035467235.1 Draconibacterium sp.
CAACCTTTTTTCAATTTGCAAATGTAAAAAATAAATGGAAGCCGGAAAGAGAAAGTTTTTATGAAAAGTACTTTAGAAAACCGAGTCAGACCAACTACTAATAACCCGATTTTAACCTGAAATAAAAACCCTCAATTCCCGTGGTCCGTGCGCGCCCAGAACGAGTGTTTTTTCGATGTCGGCAGTGCGGCTGGGGCCAGTAATCAGGGCAATTTGCGATGGATAACCACCTTTGTATTTTTCAAGGATTCCGGAGTAGGCTTTTTCGAGAAAATCGACCAACTGGTTTTTACGCGCAATAACAATGTGTAACGGTGGATAAACAAACATTTGCCGACCTCCTTTTTGCGCAGAGCTCACCATAACCGAACCTGTGTGAGCAATCAGAAATTCACAGCCGGTAATTCCAACTTCAACGTTTTTGGGTAATTCTGAGTTTTGCTGAAATGGTATTCCGAAAGCATTTAAATTGTTACTGATTTCATCTTGGTTGCAAAAAATATTCTCTTTTTGTACTGACGCAAGAAACTCCTTCAACCCTAAAAAAAGCTCTTCTTCCGATTCATACAAATGAACCAACCCATTTATCTTTTCCAGATTTTCCTTGAAAGCCAGTTCCAAAGGCAAATCGATAGAATGATAAATGGGTTGCTCAAAATCCGGTTCTTCGGGTACTGAATCAACAGCACTTTTCAGTTTATTCAGTATTTCTTCCCTGGCCGGATTCATAATTTTTATTTTACAGTTTTATTTTCCGTAGTTATATCCAATGTTTCATCCCAGGAACCTCTGTTTTCAGTATCATTTTTTTCAGGTTCAGATGTTCCGTTTTCAGGAATTACATGTTTCTTATCCCATGGACGTTTACCAAAAATCGTTTCCAAATCTTCACTGAAAATTACTTCGCGTTCAAGAAGAAGATCGGCAAGTTTTTCATGACCTTGTTTATTTTTCTTCAACACTTCAAGCGCCCGTACATACTGTCCGTCGATAAGAACTTTAACTTCTTCATCAATAATCTGGGCAGTTTTTTCACTGTAAGGTTTTGTAAACGAAAAATCAGATTGTCCGGTTGAATCGTAATAACTTACATTCCCCACTTTTTCACTCATCCCGAAAATGCTAACCATGGCATAGGCTTGCTTTGTTATTTTTTCGAGGTCGTTTTGCGCACCTGATGATATTTTATTAAAAGTCAGTTGTTCGGCAGCTCTGCCTCCCAAAGCAGAACACATTTCATCGAGAAGTTGTTCCTTGGTAGTAATTGAACGTTCTTCGGGCAAATACCATGCAGCTCCCAGCGCTTTTCCGCGCGGAACAATAGTGACTTTTACAAGAGGGTGAGCATGTTCGAGCAGCCAGCTAATAGTTGCATGACCAGCTTCATGATATGCGATGGTTTTTTTCTCATCCATCGATATGATTTTATTCTTCTTTTCAAGTCCGCCAACAATTCGGTCAACGGCATCCAAAAAGTCTTGTTTGTCAACCGATTCATGATTTTTACGCGCGGCAATCAATGCAGCTTCATTACAAACATTTGCAATATCGGCTCCGGAAAAACCGGGTGTTTGTTTGGCCAGAAAATCAACTTTTAAATCTTCACTTAATTTTAACGGGCGTAAATGCACATTGAATATTTCAGCTCTTTCATTTAAATCGGGCAATTCAACATGAATCTGGCGGTCGAATCGTCCGGCGCGCATTAACGCACGGTCAAGAATATCGGCGCGGTTTGTTGCTGCCAGTATAATTACTCCTGTATTTGTATCGAAACCATCCATTTCGGTAAGTAACTGATTGAGCGTATTTTCACGTTCGTCGTTCGAACCCATGTTGGGGTTTCTTCCTCTGGCACGGCCAATTGCATCGATTTCGTCGATAAAAACAATACAAGGTGCTTTTTCCTTTGCCTGTTTGAATAAGTCGCGAACCCGCGATGCTCCTACGCCAACAAACATTTCAACAAAATCTGAACCCGACATGGAGAAAAACGGAACCTCTGCTTCACCAGCTACTGCTTTAGCCAGCAACGTTTTACCAGTTCCCGGAGGGCCAACCAATAACGCTCCTTTCGGTATTTTACCACCCAACTTTGTAAATTTTCCCGGATTTTTAAGAAACTCAACAATCTCAACAACTTCCTGTTTCGCCTCGGTAAGTCCGGCCACATCTTTAAATGTGGTAGAAACTCTTTGATCTTTGTCAAATATTTTGGCCTGCGATTTTCCAACATTAAAAATACCTCCGGCACCACCGCCACCACCGCGGCTCATCCGTCGGAAAATCCACCACCAAAGCAGAATAATTAATGCAAATGGCCCGATTGTCCAAAGAATTTCGCCTGCCCAGTTTCGTTCTTCCTTGTATTCAAGTGAAATCTCTTCGGCACCAGCTGCCTGTGCTTCCTTTAAATTATTTTCGAAAGTTTCAACAGAACCAATATTAAAGGTAAAATGTGGGCCGGTTTCGGCGGGTTTTGCAAAATTTGTATCAAATTGTGTTTTGTATTTTTCGAGCCGGTCCTTTTTAATGTAAACCGTGGCCATTTTATCGTTTACAACAACAATTCTTTCAATGTCCTGGTTAACAAGCATTGTTGAACGAACTTCATTCCATGTGGTTTTTACCGGTCCGCGGCTTGTGCTGAAATAAAACTGAACAACAATAAACACAATTGCAATTACTCCATAAATCCAATATGCATTGAATTTTGGACCCTTCCCATCTTTCTTGTTCGGATTAAACTGATTGAAAGGATTATTCAGGTTTTTGTCGTCCTTTTTCTCTTTATTATCTGTCATGATATATTTAATTATCGTCTTTTATTTTTGTTGTTTTGGCATCGGCCCAAAGTCCTTCCAAATTGTAAAAATCTCTCGCATCTTTTTGAAACACATGAACCATTACATCGCCATAATCGAGCAAAATCCAAATCGAATTACGATATCCATCTTTGTGCCAGGCATTTACTCCTGTACTTTCCTTTACTGTCTCCTCAACCGATAATGCAATTGAATTGGTTTGAGTGGTGGAAGTTCCGTGGCAAATTACAAAATAGCCACATTCAGTATGGTTAATTGTGTTTAAATCAACAATAGTAATCTCTTTTCCTTTAATTCGTTGTATTCCTTCCAGAACTCCCTCGAGTATTTTATCCGTTGCTCCTTTTCCTTCCGTCATAAATTTTATTATTCAGCACAAAGATAATCTTTTTGCTTTAGTCTTATTTTGTGTAATTTGCGTTTTTATTACATCTTTTGTTTTACTGTAAACCATTAAATCAACAAAACCAATTTTTAAGAAAATAGTTTAATTGCATGCTGATTTTATTATGAACTTAAAATACAAAAATTTTATCTTTTTAACCGAGGTTGAATCCACCAACAACTATGCCAACCAACTTGTTTTGTCTAAAGCGGCAGAGCATGGTACTGTCGTTTTGGCACAATATCAAAAAAAGGGAAGAGGACAACAGGGAAATCACTGGGAAAGCGAACCTGGAAAGAACTTGCTGGCCAGTTTCATCCTGTTTCCTCAATTTTTAACAGCAGCCAAACAGTTTTACCTTTCAAAAATTGTAAGTCTTGCTTTAGTGGATTTTTTGAAAACAGAAACAAGAAACGTTACGGTAAAATGGCCAAATGACATTTATATCCGGAACCAAAAAGTTGCAGGTATTTTAATTGAAAATTCTGTGAAAGGCAGGAATCTTTCTTCGGCAGTGATTGGAATTGTATTGAATTTAAACCAGGAGAATTTTATTTCTGATGCTCCAAATCCGGTTTCGCTAAAACAAATAACGGGAAAAGATTATGATGTGGAAATGGTAGCCGGGCAAATTTGGAAAAATTTCAGTAATTGGTATGAAAAATTACGGACAGGTAGTTTTAATGAAATCGACTCAACTTATTTCAATGAGCTTTTCATGGCAGGTGAATTGGCTTTATTTGCTAAACAAGGAAATCAATTTGAAGCCAGGATTACTGGAATTGCAGAATTTGGCCAGTTAATTCTGGAAGACAGAAATGGAATTATCTCAGAATATATGTTTAAGGAAGTTGAGTTTGTGATTTGAAAAATCGGTCTCTTTCTTCTTCAACCTTTTAGGGAAGGTCGGGATAGGTGTTTTCCTTACTGATATGGTAATGCAGAGAGGGTATCTGCCAGTTTATCAATTCCTTCCTCAAGTTTGCTGCCCGCCATCATTTTAATCATCATACTCATTTCAACATGCAAGGTCAGCCTCATTTTTGTTTGAAAATTATCGACTGCTATCAATTGAATCCAAAAAGTAAAACTAACCGGCAATCCACCGGAACTTTCAACTTTAATCGATTTAAAGGGTTCGCGGTTAACTATCCGGATTTCAGCCAGACCCATTCCGGTAATATTAAACTTGCATGAATCCTGATCTGATGAAAAATCAGTTATTTTAATCTGAGGTATTTTCTCGGTTATTTTTTCAATCAACCCAGAATTTAAATACGACGACAGATTTTGAAAATTGGCCAGATAATTGAAAACTACCTGTTCGTTGTGGTTAACAATTTTTACTCCACTGGTATATTTACTTAAACTCATAATTTATTTCCCCCAATTGGATGGATCTTCACGCCATTTCATAAGAGTTTCCACCTGATCGCTGGTAATTTCTCCAATTTCTACAGCCGTATCAATTAATATCTGGTAGCGGCTAAGAGCTGTCAGTTCAATATTGGCTTTTTTAAAATTGTCGATTGCATGTTTAAAATTGTAAGTAAAAATAGCAACCATTCCAATTACAACTCCGCCATAATTGTTAACTGCCTCAGCAGCATTCAAACTGCTGATACCGGTTGAAACAAGATCTTCAACAACTACCACTTTCTGATTTGGATTTAAATCGCCTTCTATCAAATTTTCCAAACCATGATCTTTAGGTTTCGAACGGATATAAATAAACGGTAATCCGAGCTTATCGGCAACTAGCGCACCAATGGCAATTGCACCAGTTGCAACTCCGGCAATTACTTCAACTTCAGGATATTTTTCCTTAATTACATCTACAAACCTGTCGCGAATAAAGGTACGGGTTTCAGGATAAGATAAAATTTTGCGGTTGTCGCAGTAAATGGGTGATTTCCAGCCAGAGGCCCAGGTAAAAGGATTGGTTGGCTGAATTTTTATGGTATTTATTTCCAGTAATTTTTTTGTTACTTCAATTTGAACAGATTCCATATTTTATGTGCAATTTTAATTCAAAAACAAATGTATGAAGTTTTTTGGAATGACAGGAAGATAGTGATTACTCACCCCGGGAATATCCCAATTATTAAAGCAACGGTAAGATTTGAGCAAATTAATTCACCGGACGAAGTTAAAGATTGGTTTTTGGATTTTACAAGGTCTAAGAATGTTTCAGCGGTTTTTTCACATCCAATTCCTGAAGAATTTTGGAAAGATATTTTTGTGCCTGCATTTAAACCGGTGCCTGCCGCAGGAGGAATTGTTATCCGCGATGAAAAATTACTTTTCATTTTAAGGAACGGAAAATGGGATTTGCCCAAAGGAAAAATTGACGCGGGAGAATCCGCAGAAGAAGCTGCTTTGCGTGAAGTTGCGGAAGAATGCGGAATTAAAGGACACCATATTATCAAAAAATTGCCTTCCACTTTTCATATTTATCAATCGCCATATTCTGATTCCTTCGGGCAATGGATTTTAAAAGAAACACACTGGTTTGAAATGAATTACACAGGAACTAAAAACGGATCTCCGCAAACTATCGAAAATATTTCAGAAATAAGGTGGTTTGCGAAAAATGAACTTGAGGAAGTTTTGGCAAATACTTATGAAAATCTGAAATCGGTAATTTCAATTTATAAGGAGTAAATCAGGGATTTAAAAATTTTCCGATAAACTCTCTATGTAACTTAAAGCCATCCGCATTTCGCCGTAACTTACCTCATCGCCAAAAAAAGTTTTTGCCTCACTAAAACTTTTATTTTCAGCAGTTTTGAAATAGGCAGTTATTTTTTCCAGTTTCTCCCGGTTTAAAAATTGTTTCACATCAATTTTGCCCAACCCAACATAATGTGCCAGATGATTTTCAATGGTGTTTTGTGTTAAAGCCCGTTCTTTAGCAATTTCAGCAACCGTTTTGCCCGATTTGAAAAGTTCAAAGCTTATCTTTTTAGTATCCGGTTTTGGTTCTTTCTTTATTGACAGAACTTCTTTTAATGGAATTTTGCCTTTTTCGATGTTGTTTTCATTGCAGTAATGCTGAATGAGTTGAATTATTTCCGGGCCAAACTGTTCTGTTTTTTTTGCACCCATTCCGTTAATCAATCGCAAAGTTGCTGAATCGGTTGGCAGGTAATTTACCAGTTCAATCAATGCTTTTTGCGAGAAAACCATGTAAATGGGGACTGCCAGTTCAGTTGCTTTTTCAAAACGCCATGAACGCAGCAACGAATACAGCAGCGGATGTGGAATATTGTCGGGACTTAATATTTCTTTTGCTTTTGATTTTTTCACCGACGGTTTTCCG
>DATITY010000674.1:0-13269 GCA_035467235.1 Draconibacterium sp.
AAATTAATAAGCTAAAAAATTAAGGATATGAAAAACGATAATAAAAATACACCACAGGAGAATAAGACCAATGAACCGGCTATTACCCGGAAACAAGCTTTAAAAAAAGCGGGTTTAGTAACATTAACAACGGCTTCGATGTTACTGTTAATGAAAACTCCTGCGAAGGCAGCCACTTCTACTCCAACGCCACCACCTGAGTGGTAACTCTTTTTTTATTTTGAAAAACACCGAACTTTTTGCACATTTTGTGTAAAAAAGTACGGTGTTTTTTTATGGTATCAGCAAAGAATTATTGATTAATTCCTTTTATAAAAGGATGATGAAATCAAAAAAAAAACGCAACAATCAGATGTTAAGATTATTGCGTTATACTTTTTTTGATTTCCCGTGCCCAGAACAAGACTCGAACTTGCACAACCTTGCGGTCACTAGTCCCTGAAACTAGCGTGTCTACCAATTTCACCACCTGGGCGATGATTTATTTATTGCGTTAAAGAACGGTTTTTCAGAGTATCTTCCTGTCGCTGAAGGTTTACTGCCTTCTATCTTTAGTGAATTCCATCTGAATTTTTTACATCGGCAAATATATATAAATTTCACCTTAAATTCAATCAGAAATAAAGTTAGAAGAAAGAAATATAAGCAAGTATTCCAATTAAGCAAAAGGATTTAATTCAGGCTGACAAAAACCGAATGGAATGAATTGCTAAATCCGTCACCGCCAAACAAACTTGTGTATCATTATTTCAGAAAGCTGCACAACACGTTTAAAACAAATGCAAATACCAATAGAAAGTATGATTCAGCTTTTTCAGAATAACTTCGAATAATAAAAAAGTTCTGGAATGCAAAATCTTCCAGTTGAAATTCTGTAAATAAGAAGATGGAATAAACAAATACCAGATTTATGCAGTTGGTAAACAGGTCAGCTACAGTTTAAAAACAGTATAAACAGGTAAAAAATTAGTTTCATCTATTGAAATAAAACAAAATAATTCTACATTTGCGCCTTTTCGTATAAAATATTTATTCTTGAAATTATCGGAATAAATTATTTCCCCCTCATACAAATAATGTAACTGAGGAGGCGAAGCAGTAAGTTAATTCTAAATCGCAGAAGTTTAAATTCCATTCAGAATAAAGTTTTTTTAAAAGTTACCCTTGTTCCTGAACATAAAAGATTCCACCGGATATTAAATGTTATGAATCCCCCAAATGGCTATTGCATCTCTTAAGGGAAATTAAATTTATTATAAAAATTTATTCAGAATGATTGAATCATTAATCACGTCCAAAACTCGTGTTAAAATCCTGCACAGGTTATTCCTCAATTCCGGGAGCAAAAGCTATTTGCGGGAAATGGCAAAAGAGCTTAATGAAAACACGAATGCCATTCGGATTGAACTTAACCGGTTCGAGGAGGCAGGGCTTATTACAAGCGAATTTGAGACAAACAAGAAGTATTTCAAGGCCAATACCAAACACCCCTTTTATGAGAGTATCAACAGTATTCTTAAAAAAAATGTGGGAATCGACCAGATAATAGAACGAATTACCCGTCAGATTGGTGACCTCCAGGAAGCCTATATCACGGGCAGTTTAGCTGAAGGAATCAACTCTGATAAGATCGAACTGCTTCTAATCGGTCAGAATCTCGATGATGATTATATTAAAAACCTGGTTGAAAAGGCCGGAAAACTAATGTCGCGCGAAATCAATTACCTTATACTTTCCGGTGAACAAAGGACAAACTTTTTAGAAAGCAAGCCATTTTTGCTGATCTGGAAAAAGGACGACAACCAATGACCAGTAGATTCCGAACTCCTGACATCCATTGACTAATGACCCGAAACCAGCATTAAGGAGTCCGTATCCAGACTGGACACTGAACGCTGAAATTCACCAATCTGTTATTCAATATTTTTATATCTTTGGGTTATGCGTTTAAACCAGTTTCAAATAGACACCATTAGAAATCTGGCAAAAAAACATTTTGGGAATGATTCTACCGTTTACTTGTTTGGCTCCAGAACCAACGATGATTTAAAAGGTGGCGATATCGACCTGTTTATCAGTAACGGCAACGAAACAGGTTTAACCATTGATGCAAAAATTCATTTTTTGGCAGAGCTTAAAACAAAAATTGGTGATCGAAAAATTGATGTGGTTTTTGACAATGCCAATACACGACAAAAGAAAAATTTCTACTGTTCGGTTAATCTTCACAAAGTGGAATTATGACAGATGATAAAAAAGATAAACTGAAAGAGTCGGTTCAGCTATGTGCGATACATATCGGGCGGATGAGTTTTGCATGGGAAAAAGTAAAACAGCACTTTCCACTTGACAAGGAAAAATATTTGAATTTACAACCTGAAGAGTTGAGTTTCCTTGATCAGTTAATTTTTCGGTTTTCAAAGCTTCAGGACAGCATGGGAGGACGGTTATTCCCTGCAATTCTTGAAAATCTCGGAGAGGAGGTCAAAGCGTTGCCATTTATCGACCGGTTGGTAAAACTGGAGGAATTGACAATAATTTCCAGTGCCGATGAATGGTTACTGCTCAGGGAAACAAGAAACATGGTTACTCACGAATATCCTTTCATTACAGATGAAGCTATTCAGGGATTAAACCTGTTAAGCATACATTACCAGTTAATTAAGGAGGTATGGAAACGCGTGGAAACCTTTATCAAAACCCGGTTTGACTCCGAACTGACCTCTAACCTCTGACCTCCAAACTCTGAGCTCCGAAAACTTTGCCCTCTGCCCCTTACCAGCCCGGAATCATCATACTTACTATAGCATTCACGAATTAATTTTATATCCATGAATCAAACCAAAATCGCAATCATCGGCCTCGGTTATGTAGGCCTGCCGCTGGCAGTAGAATTCGCTAAAAAATTCCACGTTGTAGGTTTTGACATCAAATCCGACCGTGTTGCAGAACTTCTCACCGGACATGATTCCACCCTCGAAGTGGATGATGAAAACTTAAAATCTGTTCTAATTTCTTCGTCCCCCCTGGTGAAGGGGGATTCAAGGGGGATTGGACTGTCTTTAACGACAAATCCTACTGACATCGCCCATTGCAACATCTTTATTGTAACAGTTCCCACGCCCACCGATAAAAACAACCGGCCTGTTCTTACTCCGTTGCTGAAAGCTTCGGAAACCATTGGTAAAGTCCTGAAAAAAGGAGATATCGTAATTTACGAATCAACGGTTTACCCAGGGGCCACGGAGGAAGATTGTGTGCCGGTCATTGAAAAGTTCTCAGGCATGACTTTCAATAAAGATTTTTTTGTGGGGTATTCACCAGAACGGATTAATCCCGGCGACAAGGAACATACCGTCACTAAAATAAAGAAAGTAACCTCCGGCTCCACACCCGAAATTGGCAAAAAGGTTGATGAACTCTACAAATCCATCATTGTTGCAGGAACCCATCTTGCACCCTCCATTAAAGTGGCTGAGGCTGCAAAAGTCATCGAAAACTCGCAACGCGACATCAATATCGCCTTTGTAAACGAGCTGGCAAAAATCTTCAGCAACATGGGCATCGATACCAGCGAGGTGCTCGAAGCGGCAGGCACCAAATGGAACTTCCTGCGCTTTACACCCGGACTTGTTGGGGGCCACTGTATCGGTGTTGACCCATACTACCTGGCACAAAAGGCACAGGAAACAGGCTACAATCCTGAAATCATCCTTGCCGGCCGCCGGATGAACGATGGCATGGGACAGTGGGTGGCATCACAGATTGTAAAACTGCTCATCCACAAAGGCCACGCGGTAAAAGAAGCCAAAATACTTGTACTTGGCATCACCTTCAAGGAGAACTGTCCTGATATACGTAATACAAAAGCAATCGACGTTATCAACGAACTTAAATCATACGGATGCAGTGTTGATGTTTATGACCCCTGGGCAAGTGTGGAAGAAGTAAAACATGAATATGGGTTAACACTATGCTACCAATACACCGAAAATAAATACGACGCTGTTGTGCTCGCCGTAGCCCACAAAGATTTTAAAAACATCGATCTTTCAAAACTCCGCAATAACCACAATGCCGTGATTTATGATATAAAAGGGATTTGGGATAAAGATAAGGTGGATGGTAGATTATAGTAAGGTTAAAGGATAAAGTGTCAGAAGAAAAGGATAAAGTGTCAGAAGAAAAGGATAAAAAGTAAAAGATGGAGAAAAATAAAAAAGAATATAAAATTGATTTACAAAAACGTCTTTTCAACTTTACCGTTAATATTATTCTATTGGTTCGCAAATTTCCAAAAGGTAAAGAATATGATGTTATTAGTTACCAGTTGATTAAAGCTTCCACCTCCAGTGCCTCAAATTATGAAGAGGCACAGGCAGCTGTTTCAAAAGCAGATTTTGCTAATAAAACAGGAATTTCCCTCAAAGAAATGTGTGAGTCAAACTATTGGATTAGATTAGTAATAGCAATAACAGCAGATATTCTTGAATGGAAAATTATTGAGGAAGAATCTGTTGAATTAAGAAAAATCCTCGGTAGTATTTACTCCAAAACATCAGTTCAGCGCTAATTTTTTAACCTTAACTTTAACCCTTATCCTTTATCCTTTAACCTTTATAAAATGAAAATATTAATTACCGGAACAGCCGGCTTTATCGGCTTCCACCTCGCAAAAAAACTGTTGGAACGTGGTGACACCGTCGTTGGCATCGACAACATCAACGACTACTACGATGTGAACCTGAAATACGCCCGTCTTGCAGAAACCGGCATCTCCCGCAATGACGTTACGCGTTCCGAACGTCATCCTGTCCTCCAACTGGCGGATTCAGCATCTCTTGAAAGTCGTTTAATCAAGAGCACAAAATACCCAAACTACACGTTCATCAAAATGAACCTCGAAGACCGCGACGAACTCATGCAGCTCTTCGAACGCGAAAAGTTCGATAAGGTGTGCAACCTCGCGGCACAGGCAGGTGTGCGTTACAGCCTCGAGAATCCGCATATTTACGTCAGCAGCAACATTGTAGGTTTTATGAACATTTTGGAGGCTTGCCGCCACAATAATGTAAAACATCTTGCTTATGCCAGTTCATCCAGTGTTTATGGCAACAACACCAAGATGCCCTTAAGCACCAGCGACAATGTTGACCACCCCATAAGTTTATACGCCGCCACCAAAAAGAGCAACGAACTGATGGCACATACTTACAGCCATCTGTTTAACCTGCCAACTACAGGGTTGCGTTTCTTCACCGTTTACGGTCCCTGGGGACGCCCTGACATGGCCTTGTTCCTTTTTACAAAAGCCATCATCGAAGGCAAACCTATCCAGGTATTCAATAACGGCAACATGGTCCGCGACTTCACCTACGTTGATGATATCATCGAAGGCGTCACCCGCGTCATAGATTCTCCACCGATAACAAAGAAAGAGGATAACAATGATAATAATGACAACCTGATAACCAGCAACAAACTCCCTACTGCCCTCAGCTCTCCGCCCTCAGCTCTCCGCCCTCTGCCCTCCGCCCCTTACAAAATCTACAACATCGGCAACTCCTCCCCGGTACCATTAATCGAATTCATCAACGCCATCGAACACCACCTGGGCAAAACAGCCATTAAAGAATTCCTCCCCATGCAACCCGGCGATGTCCCCCGCACCGAAGCCGACGTAACCGATTTGGTGGAAAACCTGGGATACCGCCCCAACACTCCCGTTTCAGTTGGAATAGGCAAATTTGTGGAATGGTATAAACAATATTTTAAACTTTGAATCCAGCATCCAGCAGCAGTAGGCAGTCCTCTTCCCAATGACCCCGACTGAATAACTCAGTCGGGCAGGCAGTGCCCGGTAACCAATGATAAATTAAAAATGAAAAATGATGGTAGAATGAGGCACATGACCAGCTTCCGACTTCCGACTTCCGACCTCTGCCCGTATCTGGTATCATCTTTGTGCACAACCCATTGAGCAATATTGCCGATTTATGCTAATTTTGTAGTGCATTTATGCATTCAATATGGAAACACTATTTCAAAAACAACAAACGCTTCTTGCCAGGACAAACTTGTCGTTCAAGCGGTACATGTACGGCAAATTCCCTTGGAATACCCGTATGGCCGGGCTTGTTGGTCCACGGGGTGTTGGAAAAACCACGATGCTGCTGCAATATATCAAAGAACAAAACGACACGGATATGCTGTATGTTTCGGCAGACGATATTTATTTTTCAAACCACAGATTGACAGATGTGGCAGATGAATTTTATAAAAATGGCGGGAAACGACTTTTTATCGACGAAATCCACAAGTACAAAGATTGGTCGGTTGAGTTGAAAAACATTTACGATTTTTATCCCGATCTGAAGGTCTGTTTCACCGGCTCGTCTATTCTCTATATTCGCAAAGGAATGGCCGATTTGAGCCGTCGTGCGCTGATGTTTTACATGCAGGGTTTCTCATTCCGCGAATATCTGAAATTCGAACATGGTATTGATGTACAGGTGCATTCGTTCGAAGAAATTATTAGCAATAATATCTCCCTGATTGACAGCATAGAACACCCGTTACCGCTTTTCCGCGAATATTTGCATAAAGGCTTTTATCCAATGGCAAAAGAAGATAATCTGGAAATCCGGTTGGGACAAATTCTGAATTTGACGCTCGAAGTTGATATACCCCAGTTTGCAAATTTATCAGTAACAACTGCGCGAAAACTGAAAAAGCTGTTGCTTGTGGTTGCCGAAAGCGTGCCGTTTAAACCCAACTTTGTGTCGCTTGCCGGGAAGTTGGAAGTGAGCCGCAATTCGCTCGAAGAATATCTTACTTTTATGGAAGATGCAGGACTTATTGCCCGTTTACGCGATCAGGCACAAGGAATAATTGGTTTTGGAAAAGTGGAAAAAATATATTTAGACAATTCCAATCTGATTTATTATTTATCAGCGAGAGAACCTGAAACCGGAAATATCCGCGAAACATTTTTCATGAATCAAACCAGGGTAAACAATGCAATAGTCTCTTCTGCAATTGCCGATTTTAAAATTGACAAATATACTTTTGAAGTTGGCGGCAAAAACAAATCGCAGGAACAAATCAAAAACACGCCCAATTCCTTCATTGTAAAAGATGATATTGAATACGGCTATAAAAATGTTATTCCTTTGTGGGCATTTGGGTTGAATTATTGATTGATTTGAACCTGCCCGTCCGGTCAGGCGGGCTTTAAACATTAAACTATTTTTCAATCATGCCAATCCAAATGGTTGACCTTCATCGTCAATACCTGAAAATAAAAACCGAAATTGATACGGCGCTCATTAACTGTGTCGAATCGACAAATTATATCAAAGGCCCCGAAGTAAAATTGTTTGAAGAAAACCTGGCCGGATATTTAAGTACAAGCCATGTTATTTCCTGCGGAAACGGCACAGATGCCCTTCAAATCGCCTTCATGGCGCTGGATTTAAAACCCGGCGATGAAGTCATAATCCCGGCATTTACCTACGTTGCCACCGCCGAAGCCATTGCCCTCCTGGGATTAATCCCGGTGATGGTTGATGTTGAACAGGAAACCTTTAACATTTCAGTAAAAGAAATTGAAAACGCAATAACCCCAAAAACAAAAGCCATTGTGCCGGTCCACCTCTACGGACAAAGTTCCAATATGGAAGCAATCATGCAACTGGCAGAAAAACATGGTCTGTTTGTTATCGAAGACAATGCCCAGGCGCTGGGTGCAGAAACCGTTTACTCCGACGGAACCATCAAAAAAACAGGAACAACCGGACACATCGGTTGCCATTCCTTTTTCCCCACAAAAAACCTGGGTTGCTTTGGCGATGGAGGAGCCTTGTCAACCAACGATCCTGATTTGGCCGAAAAGTGCAGGATGATTTCAACACACGGTCAAAAAAGGAAGTATTACCATGAAGTGATTGGCTGCAATTCAAGACTCGACACCATTCAGGCAGCCATTTTAAATGTTAAGCTTAAATATTTGGATGAATACATTGCTGCAAGGCAAAAAGCGGCAGAGTATTATTTCCAAAACCTGGATAATCAGGATTGGATAATACTTCCCGGCAAAGTCACGTATGCCGTCCATTCGTTTAACCAGTTTACATTAATGGTTAAAAACGGGAAGAGGGATGAACTTCAGGAATATTTAAAGGCCAACGGAATACCGTCCATCATTTATTATCCGTTACCACTTTACAAACAACCGGCATTTCAGAAATTCAGCGAGCCAGGCTTTACACTTAAAAACACGGAACAACTTTGCAACTCAGTATTGTCTATTCCCATGCATACCGAACTAACAACTGAAATACAAGACTATATAATTAAAAACATTAGAAAATTTCACGAATTGTTCACGAATTTAACGAAGGGTTATGGTAGATATACTTTACAAAGAAGAAAGCTACAAAATAATAGGGGCATGCATGAATGTCCATAAGAAATTAGGGGCCGGATTTTTGGAGAGTGTATATTCAGAGGCTCTTGAAATTGAATTCAAAACCGCCGGAATTCCATACGAGAAAGAAAAGAAGCTACCGGTAATTTATGATGATAAACCTTTGAACAAATACTTCCGTGCCGACTTTGTATGCTATAATTCAATCATTATCGAGCTAAAAGCAACTAAATTTCTAATTGATGCTGACCACCGGCAGACAGTCAATAATGTAAAAGCAACCAACTTCAGATTGGGAATACTGGTTAATTTTGGAACATCATCATTAACCTATAAAAGAATAGTAAATTAGTCCCGATAGCTATCGGGATTCGTGAAATTCGTGAAAATTCGGCTAATTAGTTTACTCTATGAAGAACTTCGCCCTAATCGGCGCATCCGGCTACATTGCCCCGCGCCACATGAAAGCCATTAAGGAAACCGGTAACAACCTGGTTTGTGCCCTCGACCCTTATGATGGAATCGGTATCATGGACAGCTTTTTCCCTCAGTGCGATTTTTTTACCGAACCCGAACGCTTCGACAGGCACCTCGACAAGCTGCGCCGCAAAAAGGAACAAAAAATCGACTATGTAAGCATCTGCTCACCCAATTACCTGCACGATGCCCACATCCGGATGGCGCTGAGAAACGATGCACATGCAATATGCGAAAAACCGCTGGTGCTGAATCCATGGAACCTCGATGCCTTGCAGGAGATTGAACATGAAACCGGTAAAAAAATTTATACCATTCTGCAATTGCGTTTGCATCCGGCCATACAGCAGTTGAAAAAACAAATTGAAGAAGGGCCAAAAGATAAAGTTTACGATGTTGACCTCACCTACATTACCAGCCGTGGCAAATGGTATTTTATCTCCTGGAAAGGCGATATACATAAAAGTGGGGGAGTGGCCACCAACATTGGCGTGCATTTTTTTGATATGCTGGGCTGGATATTTGGTGAATTTAAAGGTGTTGAACTGGAAATAAGCCAGCCTGAAAAAGCCGGTGGAAAACTTTATTTCGAAAAAGCCAACGTGAAATGGTTTCTGAGTGTCGACGAAAAAGATTTGCCTGCCGAAGCAGTTGCCGCCCATAAACGCACCTACCGCAAAATCAATATCGGGGGGCACGAACTCGAATTTAGCGATGGCTTTACGGATCTGCATACAAACAGTTATAATGATATTCTGGGAGGCGGCGGTTTTGGCGTTGAGGATACAAGAAGAAGTATTGAGATAGTGAGTAATTTGCGAAAAATTAAGAGTTGATTGGTTTAAGTTTGAACTCCGAACTCTGAACTCCGAACTCTCTGCCACTTGCCCCTTGCTCTTTGCCCCTTGCCCTTTGCCTTTAAACTTATACAGTTACTCTTACTAAAAAATGAAGCAAATTGTTACCATTGTCGGAGCACGTCCGCAATTTATAAAAGCTGCCGTATTAAGCCGTTTAATCCGTTCAGGTGAATGGAAAGATAAGTTTACCGAAGTGCTTGTGCACACCGGGCAACATTACGACCAGAACATGTCGGAGGTGTTTTTTAACGACATGGACATACCAAAACCTGATTATAACCTGAATGTGGGATCAGGAACCCATGGAAAGATGACAGGTGAGATGCTCATAAAAATTGAAGAGGTGTTGTTAAATGAGAAACCGGATATTGTTTTGGTGTACGGCGATACCAATTCAACACTGGCAGGAGCTTTAGCTGCCGGTAAACTGCATATTCCTGTGGCGCATGTGGAGGCAGGTTTGCGCAGTTTCTGGAAAAAAATGCCCGAAGAACAGAACCGGATACTTACCGACCACCTGGCCGACTGGCTGTTTTGCCCAACCGTTACGGCGGTGAAAAACCTTAAAATGGAAGGAATAACCATAGGCGTTGAAAATGTAGGCGATATCATGCTCGATGCCAATATCTACTATAAAAAACGTTTGGCCGCTGAAAAGGAACATGGAATCAGCCGGTTAAAAAACAGTTATGGGCTGAACGATGAACTGATAAATAACAGCTACGTTCTGGCAACAGTGCACCGGGCCGAAAATACCGACGACCCCGTTAAACTGGCCGGTATAGTTGAGGCGCTGAATGCACTCGGAAGCCCGGTGATATTACCGTTGCATCCACGCACAAAAAAACTAATCAGCGCTGGGGGTTTAACATTTAATGACAACGTAACCGTAATCGAACCCGTTGGATATTTCGAAATGCTTGAACTTGAAATGAACTGCACATGCATACTTACCGACTCCGGCGGGGTGCAGAAAGAAGCTTATTTTATGCAAAAACCCTGTGTTACCCTGCGCGAACAAACCGAATGGGTGGAAACGGTTGAAAGCGGATGGAATAAACTGGCAGGAACTAATACATCCGATATTATATCTGCTGTCAATCAGGTTAATTCCGGTTTGGCTTATCCGGAGTTTTACGGGAAAGGTAATACCGGTAGCCTGATATTAAATATTTTGGACAAAAGACAAACTCTGAACACAATCGACACCCAATAACAAACTCTAAACTTTAAACTTTGAACTTTAAACTTTGAACTCTCTGCCAGCATCTGTAATTTCCGTAATCAGGAACAAATAATTATCGTTGTAAATGCGACTTAGCGAATTTGAAATAGAAAGTATTAAAACCCTGGCAAATCTTCATTTTGGTAAGAATGTCCAGGTATTTCTGTTCGGTTCACGTACAAAAAACCAACAGCGGGGTGGTGATATTGATTTGTTTATTCGTAATCCGAATGGCGAACAGTTGAAAATTCGTACAAAAATAAATTTTATAACAGATCTGATACTTCAGATTGGAGAACAAAAGATTGATGTGGTGCTGGAAAATCCGGCCACAAAAAATTCAGGTTTTCTGCAAACTATTTATCAAACCGCAATTAAACTGTGATGACTGAAGAAACAAACAACAAATTATCTTAGACACTTGTTATTTGCGATTTGCATTATCAGCGAATGATGTTTGCTTATTCAGGTGTTGAAAAGTACATCCCATTAACTGAATTCAACTTTAGTCAAATATCCCCAATGGATCTGGCTTTGTTTGACCAGTTGATTTATCGTTTTTCAAAACTGCAGGATAGCATGGGGTCGCGTTTATTTAAACAACTGCTCGATCTGCTTGAAGAAGATATTTCCGGGCTCCCGTTTCTTGATGTTCTTTACAAAATGGAAAAACTGAACCTGATAGAAAGTGCAAAAGATTGGATATCATTAAGGCAAACAAGAAATGCAGTTTCTAATGAGTATCCTTTTTATAAGGAAATTCAAATAGAAGAGTTGAACTTATTGCCCGAAGAAGTAGAAAAACAAACAGGCATCTGGCTGTATTTAAAAGAATATGCCTTCAGGCGATTAACAACTAAATCAGAATGACAGGACAAACTTTGAACCTGCCCGTCCGGTCAGGCGGGCTTTGAACTCTGAACTTTGAACTTTGAACTCAGAACCAGGCAGTTCCGGCTTCCGGCCTCTGCCCTCAGTGGCAAATGGTAAAAAAGCATATCTTTGTATAAACAATAATTGGGAAATGGTTATGAACCGTCAATCCACCAAAGAACTGTTAATTGAAAAACTATTGAAACATAATGGTTTTTGGTCGTTCGACGTGCAACATTTACCGGAGGTAACCGATGATATTTTAATTGAAAAGGCCTTACTTTATCTTGATATTGAAGATATTAACATGCTTTTTAAGATATACCCGTTTAAAAAGATTAAACAGGTTTGGTTGGAACGTTTAGCTGTTCAGGGAGACTATTTTGCCAGGTTAAATAAACTTTTAGCGTGGATGTATTTTGATATCAAACAACCCGATCGATACTTGAAAAGATTGGAAAACCGCCGTTTCAAAACAGTTTCATGAATACGCTTGCGCCACATACAACGAAGTTGTTCGACAAGGTTACTTCGCTGGATTGCATAAAACCTTATATATTGGTTGGAGGTACAGCCCTTGCTTTACAATTAAAAACCCGTTTAAGCGAAGACCTTGATTTCATGAGTTGGGTAAGCAGTGTAAAGCAAAAACAGGAAGTTGATTGGGTAAATATTGAAAAGGAACTTGGCCATATCGGATCCATTGACTCAAGAGAAATCTGGGACTTCGACCATGTGGAGTTTGTAATCTCAGGGGTAAAAATATCATTCTATGCCAGCAGCAAATTCTCACCCGTTAAAAAGCTCCTGCATGTTAAAAATAATTTGTACATGGCCGATATTGCCGCTATAGCTGCAATGAAGATGGAATTATTAATGCGCAGGAGTAATTTCCGCGATTATTACGATATCTATTCAATTCTTAAACACGGGGTCGATATAAAATCTGTCATTCAGATGGCCACCAAATATTCCGGTCATTTGCTTTCAACAAAGAATTTGCTGGCAATGCTTGTCGATCATAAACGATTCAAAGCCGACAGCAACTTTAGTTTACTGCAACCCTTATATAACGTTACTCCTGAAGAAATTGAAGAATTCATTAAAATACAGGTTAAAATCAATTTCAGAACCGAAAAATGATTTTTACCCTGACCCAGCATAACTCAGTCGGGCAGGCAACCAATGACTAATGATCATTCCCCTGTGCCCAATGACTTTAAACTTTAAACGTTGAACCTGCCCGTCCGGTCAGGCGGGCTTTGAAACTGAAACCGTACAGACGCAAAATTTTGCGTCTCTGACCTCTTTGCTCTTTGCTTTTCTAATTTTTAATTGTCTTCCCTTTGCCCCCTGCCCTCTGCCCTCTGCTCTTTGCCAGTATCCAGTATCCGGCAGAAACAATT
>DATITY010000675.1:0-11963 GCA_035467235.1 Draconibacterium sp.
ATGGGTTTACTTCCGGTGATTTTTCGGCTGCCAACACTGCAAATGTTTTTTCCATTTCAGCGGCAAAAGCGGCACAATCGCTGCATTCCGAAAGATGGATTCTCATTTGTTCCATCTCAGCGGCAGGTAATTCCCCATCGAGATAGAAAATGATTTTGGTATGTAAGCTCTTGCATTTCATTTTATTTAATTAATCGGTTATATGACACATTTCAAATTTAAAACTTGTGTTAGAAACACTTTTTTTTGTAGCAGTTGTATAATTTTTTCTGAAGGTTGAGTTTTGCCCGGTGAATCAGCGATTCCACCGAAGACACAGAAGTTTCCATTATTTCTGCAATTTCCTTGTATGACAGGTCTTCGTACTTATTAAGCGTGAATGCGGTTTTCTGGTTTTCGGGAAGCGAACCGATTGCTTCATGAATAATGTTGGCGCGTTGCTTGTTTTCCAGTCCGGCAGCCGGAGTTTCATGGTGTCTGGCTGAATTTAACTGCGAATTTTTGGCGGCTACAATGTCTTCGAACGATTGAAACCATTTGCGGCGTTTGTTGTCGCGGATAAAGTTGAGCGACCGGTTTACCGCAATCCGGTACAACCAGGTTGATAATTTTGAGTCGGCCCTGAAATTTTGAATTGAGCGAAAAACTTCGATAAAAACTTCCTGTGCAATATCTTCAGCATCTTCAATACTGTGAACTAATCCAAAGCACGTATTAACAACCCGTTTCTGATAATTTTCAACCAGAAGCTTAAATGCCTGTTCGTTTCCCTGCAGAAGTTTTTGTATGATTTCGTTTTCTGTCATCCGTTATTCCAATTCCTGAAAATTACGAATAAGACACGGGTTGTGAAAGTAACTTGCGTTAAGAGTGCATTTTAATTAATACCGGATTTATTCTTTTGCCATATTAGTTTTCCCTGCTATATTTGGCGTTTCAAAAATTAAAATTATCATAATGAAAAAACTTCTTTTAATTGCAGGCTTTCTGTATTCCACATCGGCACTTTTCGCTCAGAATGTTGAAGTTACTCCTTTGTTCGGTTATACCTTTTGTGATGGTTTTGAAACCTACTACGGAAGTTACGATGTTAAAGGCTCAATGCTATACGGAGCCCGGCTCGACGTTGAAATTGCCGATTTATCGTATTTCGAATTAAGCGTTCGCCGAAACGATCCAACCATCTCTTACCTGTCCGCCGGCGACAACGCAAGCAGGGACTTCTCGTCAGGTGTTGCTCATTATATGGTTGGATATCTGAGAGAATTTCAGGCAGGTGCAATTAAACCTTACGGTGTATTTTCAGCAGGAACCTCGCGATACTGGGTTAAAGAACAGGAAGGTGTGGATGAAAATTACAATAAGTGGTTTTTTTCGACAGAACTTGGATTGGGTGCTAAAATGTTTATCAGCGATATGATTGGTGTTCGTCTGCAGGCATCGGTAACCACACCCTGGGATTTTGCCGGCGGAGGACTGTATATGGGAGTTGGCGGCGGCGGAGCAGGTGCAGGAGGTGCAATGACTTTTGGTATCCCTGTTGGTCACTGGGATTTATCGGCCGGGTTAATTATAAGACTCAAAAATTAAGAGTTACTTCATTACTGTTTCAGGAGTCTTATAGATATTTTTACCGAACATCAGCCACTGTTTTTATTCATAGCATATTTTGCCTGTGGTTTCTGATACTTCAATGTCCGGAAAGGAAGGTAATCAGTTTTTCAATTTGATAATTTTTCTGATTTCTTCGTGAATTTCGGGCCATTGGTGATCGGGTAGATTTGCACCCATTACTTCAACCACTTTTCCTGATACATGCGCTGCAATTTTTCCACAGGTTTCCAAATCGTAATTATGAGTTAATCCGTAAAAAAATCCGGCGGCATAACTATCTCCGGCACCAGTTGTATCAACCGCATTTGCCTGAATAGTGCCCACTTTGATTATTTCTTCGCCCCGTTTAATATACGAGCCCTGTTTTCCAACCTTTACAATTGCCAACTCACACATTTCAGCAATTTCATTTAGTGCTTCTTCCGGCTCTTTTCCTGTAAAACTTTTGGCTTCCTCTTCGTTGGCAAAAACGATGTCAACACTCGATTTTATTAATTCTTTCAAGAAATCAAGATTTGCTTCCACAACATTAAAACTGGCTAAATCGATGGCCACTTTCAATCCTGCAGCTTTTGCCATTTCTACACCGGTTTTTATCAAATCATGATTAAAAACCAGGTAGCCTTCCATATATGCATATTGATATTCTTTAAATATTGCCGGACTAAAATCCCCGGGAGTCAGCTCTGCGGCTGCCCCAAGAAAAGTCGCCATAGTTCTTTCCGAGTCGGGACTTACCAGTCCCATTACTCTTCCTGTCTCATTTTCACTAAAATACAGGTGAGTTTTAATCCCCTTCTTTTCAAAAGCCTCTTTAAAAACACTGCCAAGTTCATCTTTCCCAATTTTTCCCAGGTAACCTGCATTTCCACCAAGACTTGCCAGGGTACGCATGGTATTTGCCACCGAACCGCCGGTTGACATTTCGCTTTTTTCTGAAACCACAGCACTGTATATTTTTTTAGAAAGTTCCGAATCCACCAAAGTCATGCTCCCCCTTGGTAACCCGAATTTATCAAGAACTGAATCGCTGCTTAAAACTGAAATTATATCAACCAGCGCATTTCCAACACCAAGAACTGCCGGTAATTTTTTATTGCTTTTCATCATCATATCATTAAAATATCACGGCAAAGAAAAGAATAATTAACATATTTCATGTTGTGCCTTTTGTATTAATCAGGATTGTGGTAGTGGGTGGTTGGCTCTTAAATATGAAGCAAACGCCATTCGCTTTACTCTTAGAAGTCAGATAAAAAATGGTACACCTTATATCTTTGGGTAACCTTTTAAACATTATCGGAATATTACATTTACAGGACGCTGATTTCTTTTATTTCTATTCGTTTGACAAACACATAATTGTGGGCATGCTTCACTATCTGACTTGAACGGTGGATTCACCTAACTTAAATTTGGATTGTATGCAAACAATAGCAAAATTAATTCACAGAACAACCGCATCTTATTTGCCAACTGCTTTTCCGGCACACTATTACGGAATGCCAAACGGAAGGATTTACATTATTTATTCAAGGTTTTACGAGATTAAATTTAGTGGTTCGGGACTTGAATTTGTTTTTGCTGTTCACAAGGAGTTTAAATACGATTATGAAAATGAAATTATAATCCCAAAGAAAAAGTTCAATAAAAAAACTCCGGTATTTTCCGAATTGGTGGATATGCCCGATTCCAGAATTAATATTATAAAAATCTGCAGAGGTCTGAACTCTTATGGTGAAGCCTTTAATCTGTTAAACAGTAATCCTTTTCCTTTCTCTGAACTGACCGGGAGTAATTCCTTCGAAGTCTTTAAATACCCTCATAAAACTGCCCATTGAGCCGAATCCTGATTTTTCGGAAATATAATTCAAAGAATAGTTTTTTGATGATTCTTCGGTTAAAAGTTTTTTAGCCTCATCAATTCTGTACCGGTTAACAAAGTCGTTAAATGTACACGAAAATTCGGTATTGATGTGTTTTGAAATGTAAGTCCGGTTGGTATGAAGCCTTTCTGAAATATCTGTTATTTTTAAATCAGGATTTTTATAAATGGCTTCAGTAATAAAAAGATCAAGCAGTTTCTCATTAAGTTTATTGGTATTGTAATTTTTTTGAGCCGGATTTTCGCTCTGCATTACTTCAATCTCCAAATCGACAACGGTATGGTTTTGCATGTAACCAAGAAACCCGATAAAAAACAGTAATACACTAAATATTAATGAAGGAATGAGCAGAAAAAATGGAGATTCCATGAAAAAACTACGACCAAGAATATTAAAAATAATACTCAGAATTGCAGTAATCAGCATTGAATAAAGAATATAATTTACCCACAGAATAGATCTGCTTTCAAGGTTGGAGTAAAAATTGGCTATTTGTCTGTTGTAAAGTTTTATCAACTTTTGACCTTTTATGAGGAAATACAAAACCTGAACAATAAAAACAATCCGACTGATCATATAAATTGTTTTTTGCATACTGATTAATTTTGAATCAGAAGAATGTTTATCCCTGTTCAACAGCAATTCATTTAAATAGGTCTGTCTTTCCGATTCACTCATCAACAGGTAAACTACAATTGTTGTAAAAGTAAATAAGACTGCTGGTGTCAGTAATCTCAAATTGCGCCATTTGTATGAAGTTTCAACCGATAGTAGTTTAATATACCAATAATAAAGCGGATATACCGAAAGCGACGCGAATATATAAACCGGATCAAAAATATGAAAAGTTAAAATCGCCTTTTTAAAAAAGTGGGCATGCGATAAATAAAGAAGGAATGCGACAAACATAAAAATCCCTAAAAAAAACTTTGCCCGGTTATTTTCTCGTTTTGAAATAAGCAAAACAACTGCCCAAAAAAAAGTGACATACATTGGGGTATATATAATCAGGTCTTCTGCCATTTTAAATTAACATTATATTCATCGTTTTAATCCGTTTCAAGAAACATTCAATTGTTCTTTTTGTTTGTTAACATATCTTTTTTACAATCTGAATGTTCATTTTACGATATGGAACCAATATAATCATTGAATCCCATACTTTAGCCTATTATTTAAACTTAAATCTACAAACCAATGAAAAAGATTTTTACCTGTTTAATTTTACTCTCGCTTTTTTTAAACCAATTACCAGCTCAATCGTGGAGCCTTGTGGGGGCAAAAGCATTTTCAGATGGCGAAGCATTCGATCAACATGTTTTAATTGTTAACGAAACTCCTTATGTTGCCTATCAGGACAGGGCAAATGGTGACAAAGCCACTGTAATGAAATTCAATGGTACCAATTGGGAGCCTGTTGGTGTTAAGGGTTTTACTCCCGGAAAAGTAACAAGTCTGGGATTTGCAAATGGCAACGGAACACTTTATATTGCATTCAGTGATGCTGCAAACGGAAACAAAGCCTCGGTAATGAAATTTGACGGAACATCCTGGATTAATGTCGGACCAGCTGGATTTACACAGGCAAGATGCGACATAATAAGCATTGATACGGATAATGGCGTTCCGTGGGTTGCTTTGGAAGATGTAATGCAAAACAGCAAAATTACAGTTATGAAATTTGCCGGTGGTAACTGGTCAAACGTTGGAACAGCCGGATTTAATACCGGAGGAATGACAAATGTAATTCACCTCGATGTCGAAAACGGAACTCCATTTGTAGCTTACCGCGATTATGGCGCAAATTACAAGGCAAGTGTAATGAAGTTCGACGGGAACATCTGGGTTTTACTTGGGCAGCAGGGTTTCTCTGGCGGAACGTACGACTCTTACAGCGGACTGGCAGTTCACGCAGGTGTTCCTCATTTGGCAGCCTGGGACAGTGACGGAAAGGCAACAGTGTACAAATTTAGCGGTTCAGCATGGGATGCTCTCGGAAACCGAAACTTTTCAACCGGACAAGCCTCATACATGAATATCAAATTTTCATCAACCGGAACTCCTTTTGTTGTATTTAAAGATGCCGGAAAATCGAATAAAGCCAGTTTGATGAAATTGAATGGTTCAAACTGGGTGCAGGTTGGTGATGCATGTTCTTCCGGAACGGCAACATACACAAGTGTTACATTTTCTGCAGACGGCAGCCCCTATGTGGCTTTTCGTGATGAAGCCAGCATGAGGCGGACTACAGTAATGAAATATGCTTCTGTTACCGGTATTAATGAATTATCCGTAGATGAAATGATTCAGATTTATCCAAACCCGAATAATGGTTTTTTTACCATAAAGCTGCGCCAAATGGTAGATAAAAATTATGTGGTTGAAGTTATAAATCTCACTGGTCAAACTGTTTACAGTGAATCTCTCTTTAATAAAAACATACTTCGGCTTAATTTAACCGGAAAGCCTAAAGGTATTTATCTGGTAAAAATCAATCAGGGAACAGAATTTTTCCAAAAGAAAATCATCATTCGCTAAAAATAAACTGGCCCGGAGAAATTAAAAATACAACTCCGGGCCGGCTTAAAAATTTCTATATTGAATTATACCTCAAACGAATCCACTTCTCGATATGCCTGAATCAACCTATTTTCTCCTTCAATCCCCGGCAGGGAAATACCATGTTCCATTCCCAAAATACCTTTAAATCCCTTGTCGTAAATATGCTTGAATACATTTTTGTAATTGATCTCCCCGGTGGTGGGTTCCTTTCTTCCCGGATTATCACCAATCTGGATATAGCCGATTTCTTCCCATGTAAGATCGATATTGGGAATAATATTCCCTTCGTTTTTCTGCATGTGGTAAATATCATAAAGAATTTTACAGGATGGACTGTTCACCGCCTTACAAATCATGTAAGTTTGTTCCGAAGTACGCAAATAAAGATCTGGTGAATCGGAAAGAGGTTCGAGTACCATCACCAGTCCGTGAGGTTCCAGAATTTCTGCTCCCCTTCGAAGAGCATCAATAACATTTCCATCCTGAATTCCAATAGGCAATTTCCTCTCAAAACCACCGGGTACAACTGTCATCCATTTTGCATTGACCCGTTTTGCTACATCAACAGCCCTCCGGCAGCCCTCCAAAAAAATATCAATAAACTCCTGTTTGCCGGCAGCAAGTGTATTTGCCATATTTCCACCCTTTTCCACAACAAATACACCCATTGTCATATTAAGACTGGCAAGTGTCTGTCCAATTTTTTCCTGCATTGCTATGTCCCGTCCCATCATTCCATTGTCTTCAAACGCGGTAAAACCCTGATCGGCCATAAATTTTATCTGATCAATAGGATCTTCGCCAGCACTGTTTTTAAACATCCCCAAATGGGGAGCATACTTCATTTTGAACTTTGCCGCATTTGAAACTCTTGTTTCTGAGGCTGAAGCACTCATCATTCCGGTCATTCCGGTTAAGGCTATGCCGCTGAAGGCAGCACTTCTAAGAAAATTTCTTCTTTCCATGGTTCTATTGGTTTAAATTATTAATTCGTTTTTTGTGGTGCTAATTTAATGAAATGTTGGTGATATAATAATCATAAAAGCAAATGTTCTTTTTATATTTTTAAAGATTAAACCATTTAAAAGACAAACTACTTTGTTTCGTTTAAAAAGAGTTGTTAATTTTAGCACCACGAAATTCTAAATCAACTAAAACGATAAAATATGATGAATAGAAAACTTAGAATGGGAATGGTTGGTGGCGGCACCGACGCATTCATTGGCGCAATCCACCGCCTTGCAGCTTTAATGGACAACCAGATTGAACTGGTTTGCGGCTGTTTCAGTGTAAATCCTGAAATTTCAAAATCATCGGGGAAACTCTATTTTCTTCCTGAAAACCGGGTTTATGAAACCTACCAGGAAATGTTTGAGAAAGAAGCAAAATTACCTGATGGGGAAAGAATGGATTTTGTTTCCATCGTAACACCCAACTTTGTGCATTTTGCCCCGGCAGTCATGGCGCTGGAAAACGGGTTTCATGTTGTGCTCGACAAACCAATGACTTTCACTCTGGAAGAAGCGTTAAAACTGAAGGAAAAGATTGATGAAACCGGTTTGACTTTTGCTCTGACACACACCTATTCGGGCTATCCGGCAGTTAAACACGCCAAACAAATGATTGCCGATGGCAAACTCGGAAAAATCAGAAAAGTGTTTGTTGAGTATCCGCAAGGCTGGTTATCATCAAAACTGGAAGATACCGGAAATCCACAGGCATCATGGCGCACCGACCCAAAACGTTCAGGGAAAGCAGGCTGCATGGGCGATATTGGTACCCATGCCCATCATTTGGCCGAATACATGACTGGATTAAAAGTTACCGAATTGTGTGCCGAACTGAATGTTTTTGTTCCAAATCGTTTACTGGACGATGACGGTGCTGCGTTACTTCGATTCGACAATGGTGCGAAAGGTGTTTTAATGGCCACACAAATTGCCGCCGGAGAAGAGAATGCAATCAGAATCAGGATTTATGGTGATAAAGGTGGATTGGACTGGTTCCAGCATGAACCCAATACTTTAACCGTAAAATGGATGGGACAACCTACGCAGATTTTAAGGGTAGGCACAAGTCTCGACAGTGCCATTGCTGCCCATAATACCCGCACTCCGGGTGGTCACCCGGAAGGTTACCTGGAAGCTTTTGCCAACATTTACCGTAATTTTTCGTTAACCGTTCGGGCCAGAGCAAATGGAGAAAAGCCAACGCCCGAAATGCTCGACTTCCCAGGCGTTGATGATGGAATCCGCGGAATGCAGTTTATCGACACGGTAGTAAAAGCCGGTTACGACGATAACATGAAATGGGTGAAATTCGGGGAATAAAATTCAATCCAGGGAAAAAATTGAGTTGGTGACTGAGAGTCATCAGCTCAGTAATTTAAAATCCACGGAGTACTTTAAACCCGAAACTTTGAACTCGAAACCAATTTTTAATTTTTAATTTAACATTTTTAATTTATAATTCACTATGTCACGACCAGTTACACTTTTTACCGGACAATGGGCCGACCTACCCATTGAAACCATCTGCCAGAAAGCACAGGAATTTGGCTACGACGGACTCGAACTCTGCTGCTGGGGCGACCACATGGAAATCGACAAAGCCGACCAGGCTTATTGCGATGCAAGAAAAACCCTCCTCGAAAAATATGAACTGAAATTGTTTGCCATTTCAAACCATTTGGTTGGGCAGTGCGTAGCCGACAACATCGACGAGCGCCACAAAAACATTGTTCCCGCTTACATTTGGGGAGACGGCGACCCCGAAGGAGTGCGTCAACGCGCTGCTGCCGAAATGATTAAAACAGCCAAAGTGGCAAAAATGCTTGGTCTCGATACGGTTGTCGGGTTTACCGGCAGCCCCATCTGGAATCTTTTGTATTCATTTCCACCTGTTCCTCCCACAATGATTCAGAAAGGATACGAAGATTTTGCCAAACGCTGGATTCCGATTCTGGATGAATACCAAAAACTGGGAGTAAAATTCGCTCTCGAAGTTCACCCCACCGAAATCGCATTTGATATTCATTCGGCTCATTTAACACTGAAAGCGCTGAATCATCACCCTGCTTTCGGATTTAACTTCGACCCAAGTCATTTTGGTTATCAGCACGTTGATTACGTCAGGTTTATATATGAATTTTCAGACCGCATTTTCCATGTTCATATGAAAGATGCCTACTGGAGCGATGTTCCGATGAGTGTTGGCGTTTTTGGCGGCCACATGGAATTTGGCGACAACCGTCGTTACTGGAACTTCAGAAGTCTGGGGCGCGGTAAAATCGATTTCGAAAATATCATTCGTGCTTTAAACGACATCGGTTACAAAGGACCGCTTTCGGTGGAATGGGAAGACAGCGGCATGAACCGCGAAGCCGGCGCCGAAGAAGCCTGCGATTTTGTACGTTACTCAGATTTTGAACCGTCGGATGTGGCATTTGACGATGCAATGCAAAAAGATAAATAAAATGACCAACAGAAGAACTTTTATTAAAACCTCATCTCTGGCTGTTGCGGGAGTGACGCTGGCTTCAACAAAGTTGTTGGCTGCATGCAAAGGAGCCAACGAAAAATTAGTGTGTGGATTGATTGGCGCCAATGGTATGGGATTTGCCGACTTAAACGCTTTCCTGAAACAACCCAATACAGAGTGTGCTGCTATTTGCGATGTTGATGAAAGTGTGCTGAACCGCCGCATTGCTGATACGGAAAAAATTCAGGGCAAAAAACCTGTTGGATTTAAAGATTACAGGAAACTTCTGGAAATGCCCGGAATTGATATTGTAATCATAGGCACGCCCGACCACTGGCACTGTCTGCCAATGGTGGAAGCCTGTCAGGCCGGAATAGATGTATATTGTGAAAAACCTCTCGGAAATTCCATCGAGGAAATAAACATCATGGAGCGCGCAGCCGCCAAATACAAAACCGTGGTGCAGGTGGGTATGTGGCAACGCAGCGATCCTCACTGGCGAGATGCGGTGGAATTTGTAAAATCAGGCAAACTCGGGAAAATCCGCACAGTTCGAACCTGGGCTTATCAAGGTTGGATGGAACCCGTTCCGGTGAAACCCGACGGAGAAGCACCGGCTGGAGTTGATTACGATTTCTGGTTAGGACCGGCAAAAAAACGTCCGTTCAATCCCAACCGGTTTCATTTTAATTTCAGGTGGTTCTACGATTATGCTGGAGGTTTAATGACCGACTGGGGCGTACATATCATCGACTACGGATTGTTTGGCATGGGCGACCCTGTACCGAAATCAATCATGGCAATGGGCGGCAAATTTGCCTATGCTGACGATGCCGCCGAAACACCCGATACCTTGCAGGCATTGTACGAATTTGATGGGCATACCATGCTTTGGGATCATGGAACCGGCATTGACGGTGGTTATTACGGCCGAAATCATGGTGTAGGTTTCGTTGGAAACAATGGCACGCTGGTGGTTGACCGTGAAGGGTGGGAAGTAATTCCGGAGAAAAAGAAAAACAAGGATTTGATGGAAAGGGTTGATTTGATAAAAGGTTCGGGAAAAGGTCTCGACCTGCACATGGCTAATTTTATCGATGGGGTAAAAACCCGCAATCAAAACCTGAATGCCAATATTACTGTTGCTGCCAACACAGCACGTGTGGCGCACCTCGGAAACATTGCCCACCGAACCGGACACCGTTTGTATTGGGATGCTGCTGCCAGCAAATTTATTGACGATGCTGCTGCCAACGGTTACCTTGTACCAACTTACCGCGCTCCCTGGGAGTTGCCAAAAGTATAATACCTGTATTTTAGTCATACTATCACTCAAAGTGATGGTATGACTAAAATTAAAACTTAATCCCTCCCATAAAATTCCACACAAAACCATCGCAATTGTAATAACCTTCCGAGAAACTGGTAAGCATTGATAATTCGGTTCCAATGAAAAATCTTTCCTTATTCAGTATTCGGAAATGAATAGTGTGAATTAATCCGGCAAGACTTTCTTTTGCAAAATTTCCTTCACCCCAGGGTTGTGAGCCATACCGGTTTCCTCCGTTGCTGTGCGCCATTTTACCCCACAAAAATCCGCTTTTCAGTTTAAAGAAGTTGCCTTTCCCCTGAAATGGCGTATAAACCAATGAACCAGCCATACCAAAATATCCAGTTTGACTAAAATTAAACCCATTGACAATTTCATCACCGTTGTGATACGAAATATCTTCATAACTCCATGCAACGCTGGTAATTAACCGGGGTTCAAATCCAAAATGTTTACTAAATTGAAAGTTGTAAGTTCCGGTTAATGCCACTCCGGGAACATCACCCCAGCCAAAAAACGAAGGGCCAACACCAACCGAAATTTCCTGTTTGGTTTGGGCACGCAGGAATAATGGTGCAAACAACAGAATGAAAATTATCAGGATCTTCATGTTGACAGATTTTTGGCTTTTATCCAGATAAACAAATATAGTTTTTTACTAAATCTGTTTGTCATAATTATTACTTTTAAAGCACATTCTGTAAGTATTAATTTATGAATCATTCCCGTCTCTTTTACATCGACAACCTCCGAATTTTTCTAATTAGTCTTGTTGTACTGCTCCACCTGAATATAACTTATGGTGCTCCAGGCGACTGGTACTATAACGAATCGCAGGCGGAATTCCCGGCAGTTTTATTTATGGCCATGTTTAATGCTACCAACCAGTCGTTTTTTATGGGGATGTTTTTCATGATTTCGGCATTTTTTATCATCCCTTCAATCGAACGAAAAGGAATCAGGAAATTTGTAACCGATCGTTTGCTGAGGCTGGGAATTCCATTGCTCGTATTTTATTTTTTCCTGAATCCGCTTACTGTATTTATTCGTAACAGGTTTACACGCGGCGAAGAACCTACTTTTGCCGATTA
>DATITY010000676.1:0-2067 GCA_035467235.1 Draconibacterium sp.
GAGAACTATTTTATTCTGAATGAAACACCTGAAAAATTTGAAACTTTTGAAGTTCTGAATAACGGAAAACCTGAAAACAAAATCGACATTGTTATTCTGGCTGAAGGTTACACGGCTAAGGAAATGGAAAAATTTAAGGAAGATGCAAAACGCGTGACACAATATTTGTTTGAAGAAGAGCCTTTTAAATCGGAAAAAGCAAAATTTAATGTCAATGCAGTTTTAACTCCTTCTCTTGAATCTGGAACTGATATTCCCGGAGAACATATTTATAAAAACACACACTTCAACTCTACATTTTACACTTTCGACGTATCACGTTACCTGACTACCAGCGACATGAAAAACATATTGGATGCCGCAGCAGTTGTACCATACGACCATATTTATGTATTGGTTAATACCGAAAGATATGGTGGTGGCGGTTTCTACAATTTTGTATCGGTTTGTACTGCCGACAATTCGCAAACCAAAGAAGTTTTTGTGCATGAATTTGGTCACGGATTTGCAGGTTTAGGCGATGAATATTACAATTCGGAAGTTGCTTACGAAGATTTTTACAACCTGAAAGTTGAACCCTGGGAACCAAATATTACAACACTGGTTGATTTCGGCTCGAAATGGAAATCGATGGTTGATGAATCGGTTGAAATCCCAACACCCAGAAGCGCAAAATACAACAACACAGTTGGTGTTTTCGAAGGCGGCGGATACATGAGTAAAGGTATTTACAGCCCGTTTATCGACTGCAGGATGAAAAGTAATAATGCAAAAGGGTTTTGTCCGGTTTGCGCGGAATCCATAAAAAAAGTGATTCAGTTTTATTCGGAATAGGTATAAAAAAAACGGGTGAGAACTTCACCCTTTTTTTTGTCTCAACCGATTCAAAATCAAGCCTTTTTAGCCATCGAACTGGTGACAAAATAAGCCACGATTAAGCCAACTCCACCAAAAAACAGGATCATGCTGAAATAAGCTGCAACTTCGTTAAACACTTGCGCCAGCAAATGGGCAGTAAAAACGCCAACTGCTGCAAAAATCAGAAAAATACCCCATTTTACAAGTGAATATTTATTACAATCGGTTTTAAAAACACTGGCATCCAATCCTTTATCGATCAATGCCAGCCGCTCTTTTGTGCGGGTTGTCCAATACACATAAAGTATTGCGAACAATGCCAGAAAAAAAGCCAGTGGTACAAAAATTCCTTCCATGATTTCAAATTTTAAATTGTTTATATTTTGTTTTCTGGCCTTATGACGCACCCTTTATTTTTCGGTTACAACTATTCCGAAAAATATTTTGAAAGTTGTAACCTCATAACTAATTTTACGTCAAACCAGCGAAATGGAGCAAAAAGACGATATCTGGTACATTGAAAGAGTATTGAAAGGCGATACGCAATACTTTTCGTACTTTGTAAATAAATACAAGGATATTGTTTTTTCGATTGCCCTGAAAGTTCTTAGAAATCGTGAAGATGCCGAGGAAATGGCTCAGGAAAGTTTTATAAAGGCCTTTAAATCGTTGAATACATTTAAAGGAAATGCAAAGTTTTCGACCTGGCTGTACAGGATTACCTATAATAATTGTATATCGGAAGTAAGAAAGAGAAAATTGAAATATGTTTCCACCGATGATGTACAAATTTCGGATGAAGTTGAAGAGATGAATTTTGATGGTATTCCGGAAGAAAACAGGTCGAAATATGTAAAGGCTGCGCTGGAAAAACTGCCTGAAGACGAATATACACTGATTTTACTGTACTATTTCGAGGATAAATCGGTTGAAGAAATCGGGGAGATTACAAGAATGACAGAAAGTAATGTAAAGGTTAAGTTGTTCAGGGCAAGAAAAAAACTCTTCACTATTTTGAATGACATGCTAAAAGAGGAAATTTACACTATATTATAAAAGCAAAATGAAAACACAGGATTTGGATAATGAACTGAAAAGTCTGATAAAAGGAGTAAAACTGGATTCTCCCGGAAATGACTTTACTTCGAAGGTAATGAACCGTGTTTACGAAGAAAAAGTGGCCATGGAAAAAGTAAAAGATGATAAGTT
>DATITY010000677.1:0-3720 GCA_035467235.1 Draconibacterium sp.
AGTTTTGATGAATTACTTACAGTACTGAATCCACCGACTTTATTTGACCAATTTGATTCAACTATCTGACACCCCAAGTTCCTTTGATAAAGTCAAATTTTGGAATATTTGATTAATAAAATGACAGGAATTAAAAATAGCTGAGCGTTAGAGGTATATATGAAAATTCAAAACAATAAAATCCATCGCCGCATTTGGATGAAACAGGTCGGAATACTGGCGACAGGTGTGGCATTTTCGGAAGTTATTTTCTCATGTACCGGGAAAAAAAATCCCACCATTTTACTCGTTTCAGGGTGGCAGGATGTCAACATTGGCGACATAGCCCACACACCCGGACTGCTGCATGTGTTGGAAACATTTTTGCCCGAATCGAAAATCATTCTCTGGAAACGAAGCAGCGGCGAAGATGTGAAAAAACTGCTCAACAAGAATTTCCCAAAGGTGAATATTCTGTATGGCGGCGTAAATGCCGAAAAGGAAGCCGAAAACCCGGAAATACTGAAGGCATTCGAAAAGGCCGACCTGATGATTCATGGCTCAGGACCGCTACTGGTAGGAGCCGATAACCTGGCCTGCTGGATGAAACATGCCCCTGAAAAACCTTTTGGCGTTTTTGGAACCACACTGCAAAATCCGGATGAGTACTACACTTCGATTCTGAAAAAAGCTGCCTTCATTTTTACCCGCGAAACCATTTCGATTGAACACCTTAAAAAAGCCGGAATTGAAGGTCCGCAGGTTCAGTTTGCTCCCGATGCCACGTTTTACCTCAACATTCGCGACGATGAAATGGGTTTTAAGTTTCTGAAAGAGAATGGACTGGAGGACAAAAAATTCATCTGCGCCATTCCCCGGCTGCGTTACACACCCTATCATCTGTTCAACCCAAACAAAAACGGCTGGAGCGATGAAAAAATAAAACAGGTGGAAGAAACCAACCTGAAATGGAAGGAAACTGACCACGCCAAACTTCGCGAAGCGATGATTGCCTGGGTGCGCGAAACAGGCAACAAAGTGCTGGTTTGTCCCGAGATGACGAATCAGGTTGATATAATGGACGAATTGTTGATCAACCCCTTGCCCGAAGATGTAAAACCGTTGGTACTCAAACGCGGCTACTGGCTGCCTGATGAGGCTGCTTCGGTTTATACCAAAGCGCATACTGTTTTAAGTTTCGAATGTCATTCACCCATCATTGCAGCAGCCAACGGAACACCTTGCTTTTACCTGCGTCAGCCCGAAGACACCATCAAAGGTCAGATGTATTACGACCTTGGTTTTGATGACTGGACTTTTGAAATTGAACAAACCGAAGGAAAACAAGTTGCAGACAGGTTGCGTGAAGTTTGGAGCGACTATCCGGCAGCACTGGCCAAACTGAAAGTGAGCATGGATAAGGTGAGTGGAATTTATGCCGAAAGGGTAAGATTTGTAAAGAAAATAATCGAAAATAAATAATGATGAATTCAAAGTATAATTTTTTTAAACTGTATTGCTGTACATTTTTGTTGGTTGTAGCCGGTTTAACCACGGTTAAAGCCCAAAAAACAATGTCGGATGTGCCCATGTTTGGTGCCCAGATTTTTATTGAGCCCGGACAAACTCAGGCTGACATCGAAACCTGGTTTCTCAGGTTAAAGGAAAACGGGATGAAAACCACCCGCATCCGCATGTTCGAATCGTACATGCACAAACCCGACGGAACATGGGATTACAGTTTGTTCGACATGGCATTTAAAGCTGCTGAAAAATACGACATCAAAGTTTATGCAACCATTTTCCCCTATACCGAAAAGACCGATATCGGTGGATTTAAATTCCCGCGTGACGAACAGCATTTACAGTCAGTTGCGGTGTTTATCGAAAAAATGGTTACCCATTTCAATCAGTTTAAAAGCATGTACGGCTGGGTTTTAATCAACGAACCCGGCGTTGGCGGTAAAATTCCTGTGACCGAATTTACAAAAGCCAAATACCAGGAATGGCTGAAAAACAATCCTCAAAAGGATTTTGCCGATAACGGATACCCCATTCTGGTAGAGTTAACCGACCAGCGTTTTTTGCTCGGTTACAATACCTGGTTTTTGAACTGGATTGTCGGGGAAATAAAGAAATATGACACTTCACACATAATTCATGTAAACAACCACGCCATTTTTCAGAATTGTGCCGAATACGATTTCCCCGATTGGCGTAAATTTCTTACAACGCTGGGTGGTTCGGCGCATGCAGGCTGGCATTTTGGCTATTTCAAACGCGAACAGTACGCTTTGGCAATGGCCGCCAACAGTGAAATTGTCCGCTCGGGAGCAGATGAACTTCCCTGGTTGATGACCGAAATTCAGGGTGGCAACAATACCTACAGCGGCATGGCCCCACTTTGCCCCACCAAAGAAGAGATTGCCCAGTGGATGTGGATTATTTTGGGAACTCAGGGAAAAGGCGGCATTTTCTGGTCGTTAAATCCGCGTTCATCGGGAATTGAAGCAGGGGAGTGGGCGATGCTCGATTTTCAGGACAAGCCATCAGACAGGCTGACCGCCGCCGCGGAAGTGATTCAGGTAATTGAGTCGCAGCCGGATTTGTTTGCCAATGCCCGCGAAGTTGAATCGGGCATAAACCTTTTGTACATCAGGCAATCGCTGTGGGCAGAGAAAAAAATGGAATCGCCATCGTCGCCCCGATACGAAGCCCGAGAAGAGGGTGGGGTGATGAAATCGGTGCTGGGGTATTTCGAAACTTTAACGGAGCTCGGAATCAACTGTAACATCCGTGAATTTGGTGAGTTTGATTTTTCGAAAAGCGATTACACAGGCAGCACAATTATCCTGGCACACCAGATTTCTGTTCCTTCGGAATATGCGGCTATTCTTGAATCGTTTGTTTCGAAAGGCGGTAAACTGATGGTTGACGGGCTGACTGGTTTTTTCGACGACGATTTGCACAACACCATGAATACCGGTTTTCCGTTTGCCAAACTGCTTGGCGGAAACATCAGCGAATTTAAAGTGGTCGATAATCTGTTTGAAGTGAAGTTGGGTCAGGTAAATTTACCGGCTCACCTTTGGCGTGGATTTATCAGCAACAATACAGGCGAAATACTTTCAACTGTTGACGGAAAACCCGTGGCCACACGAAACCGCTTTGGCAAAGGTGAAACATTCTGGATTCCTTCGCTGGTGGGACTTGGCACCCGTTTGGCCGATAACAGCGCTTTGGCCGGTTTCCTTAAATACGAACTGATAACCAACTTCGAAAAGGCACCTTATTATTTTGCAACACAACAAAAAGGTTGTCTGATGAAAACCCTGCAGTCGGGAAATTCGTTTGTTACGGTGGTGGTAAACAAATCAAACGAAACAAAACCAATTGAAATAAAATCAAACGAAAAAAGCAAACAGCCAAAACTCCTTTTTGCTGACAAAAAAGGCACAATTTCAGGCCAATCCCTCACCATTTCGCCCGAAGAAACGGTGGTGATTGAGTGGAAGTAAGGATATTATCAAGCAGGATTGAGTATTCATTATATCGATTCAGGTATTTTTGGCGTTGCACCTTTCTGAGTACTTACAAAAGCTGCAACCCGCGTGGCTTTTTCGTGTATTTTTTAAGGTTTTGGGTGTACAGTAAATGGGCTGCCACTGTTGTTTTCCTTCAGGGAGCATGTCCCGGAGCAATTCGCCGATTCCGGCAACTTTAAAATTCGTCTCTTTGGTT
>DATITY010000678.1:0-7675 GCA_035467235.1 Draconibacterium sp.
TACTTGATTACGTTACCGAAAAATATGGAGCTGACAGGGTTGCGCATATTTGCACTTTTGGTACAATGGCAACAAAAATGGCCATTCGTGATGTTGCCCGTGTTCTGAAACTCCCTCTGTCGGAAGCTGACCGACTGGCAAAACTGGTTCCAGATGCCCCAAAAATGACATTCGAAAAAGCATTCAAGGAAAGCCCCGACTTAAAAAAGGAGAAAAATTCGAATAATCCGCTGATTGTTAAAACTCTGAAATTTGCCGAAACACTTGAAGGTTCGGTGCGGCAATCCGGTGTTCATGCCTGCGGAGTAATTATCAGCCGTGATCCTTTAACCGACCACATTCCGTTAATGCCAACCAAAGACGAAGCAAAACTTTTAACAACTCAATACGACGGGCGTTTTGTCGAAAGTATCGGTTTGTTGAAAATGGATTTTCTGGGTCTGAAAACCTTGTCGATAATCAAAGAAACTCTTGATAATATCAAACTTTCAAGAGGATTGGTTGTCGATATTGACCACGTTCCGCTCGATGATGAAAAAACCTATGAAATGTTTAGCCACGGTGAAACAACTGCTGTTTTTCAGTTTGAATCGGATGGAATGAAAAAACATTTGCGCGACCTCAAACCAAACCGTTTTGAAGATTTGGTTGCGATGAACGCATTGTACCGGCCTGGCCCCATGAAATATATTCCCAACTACATTGCACGGAAACATGGGAAACAAAAAGTTGATTACGACCTTCCGATGATGGAAAAATACCTGAGCGAATCATACGGAATTACCGTATTTCAGGAACAGGTGATGTTGCTTTCAAGGTTATTAGCCAATTTTACCCGCGGCGATTCGGATACCCTCAGAAAAGCAATGGGTAAAAAAATTATTGAGGTAATGAATAAGTTGAAAGTGAAGTTTGTAGAGGGATGCAAGGCAAATTTTCGATTTATTGATGAGTGCAGTTTAACCGGGAAAAAAGTAGAAGATGTAATCGAAAAAATATGGAAAGACTGGGAAGCCTTTGCTGAATATGCGTTCAACAAATCGCATTCGGTTTGTTACGCTTATATTGCCTATCAAACCGGATATTTAAAAGCACATTTTCCTGCAGAATTTATGGCTGCCAACCTTAGCCGGAACCTCAGTAACATTACCGACATCACCAAACTGATGATGGAATGTAAACGAATGAAAATGAATGTTCTGGGTCCTGACATAAATGAAAGTTTCATCAAATTTACAGCCAACAAAGCCGGGGACATTCGTTTTGGAATGGGCGCAATAAAAGGTGTGGGCGCCGGCGCTGCGCAGGATATTATCACTGCCCGCAACAAACATGGCGAATTCAAAACCATTTTCGAAGTTGTTGAAAATGTGAATCTTCAATCAGTTAACAAGAAAAATCTGGAAGCTCTGGCAATTGCGGGCGCTTTCGATAACCTCGATGGAATAAAACGCAGCAGCTTGTTTGCCGGAGACGATGAAAATGATTCAACTTCTTTTATCGAAAAACTTATCAGGTACGGGAATAGAGTTCAGCTTGAAAACCAAAATGCACAGCAAAGTTTATTTAGTGCAATGGGACGAAGCCAGGCAATTAAAAAACCCGATATTCCGCAGGTTGAAGAGTGGGCAAAGCTAGTTCTGCTTGAAAAGGAAAAGAGTTTGATTGGAATATATCTTACCGCACATCCGCTCGATGATTACAGGCTCGAAATTGAGAGTTTCTGTTCGCGGGATGTATTTCTGAAAGACCTGAATAATGACATAGAAAAATTCAAAGGCAAAGATCTGACATTTGGCGGAATGGTAACTGCCACGCGCGAAGCAACTTCCAAAAACGGAAATCCTTTCAGCTCATTCACACTTTCCGATTACACCGACTCAATCGAGTTTTTCCTTTTTGGTCAGGATTATGTAAATTTTCACAAATACTGCAAAACAGGTCTCTTTTTATTGGTTAAGGGAAGTGTAAAACAGCGTTACAACGGCGACAGTTTCGAATTCAAGATTTCCCAGATTGAGCTGCTTTCAGAAGTTAGAAAAAACTATGTAAAAAGTATCACACTCAATTTGCCCATTAACAAACTAAACGAAAATGTGGTTGAGCGAATCGAAAAAATGACCATAAACAATAAGGGAAATACTTTGTTGAAATTCAATATTTACAATCTTGAAAATAATATGAATGTGCAAATGTTTTCAAGAACTGCAAAGATTAATCTAACCGATGAGTTTTTGAAGTTTTTTGACGAAGAATTGAACATTACGTTTAGAATTAATTAGCTAATTTTGCAAAAACAGAATAGAATAATAACAATTAAAAAATAAAATTATGGCTATAGAAATTACGGATGCCAATTTCGAGGATTTGGTAGTAAATGCAGACAAACCGGTAATGATCGATTTTTGGGCAGTTTGGTGTGGACCATGCCGCATGATTGCGCCAATCGTAGAAGAAATGTCGCACGAATACGAAGGAAAAGCAGTTATTGGGAAAGTTGATGTTGACTCAAATCCGAATGTTGCAATGAAGTATGGAATCAGAAATATTCCAACCGTACTTTTCGTAAAAGATGGCCAGGTAGTTGACAAACAGGTTGGCGCTGCACCAAAAACAGCATTTACTGCCAAATTAAACGCACTTTTATAAACGATATTTTTTATTAAGCTGTCATTTATACGAAGTATTAGGAGAAATCTCATTTAATCAAAGACAGATTTCTCATTCGTTCCTCATTCGAAATGACAGTTTTATTTTATTTTCATTTTGAAAAACATTTTCGACATAGAACAGTTTCACCAGTTCGATAACCTGGGACTAATTGCCCGCGAAGTTGTTGAAGGGTTTATCACAGGCTTGCACCGAAGCCCGTTTCATGGTTTCTCTGTCGAATTTGCCGAGCACAGGCTTTATAATCAAGGCGAATCAACAAAACACATCGACTGGAAATTGTTTGGCCGAACCGATAAATTATTTGTAAAACAATACGAAGAAGAAACTAACCTCCGTTGCCAGTTGGTTATCGACACCTCATCATCAATGCTGTTTCCCTACTCAAAAGGAGAGAAACATTTGCGAAATAAACTGGCATTTTCGGTTTATACAGCAGCCGCTCTCATATATCTGCTTCGCCAGCAACGCGATGCCGTTGGGTTAACTCTTTTTTCAGACGAAATCGAATTTAATACAAATCCAAGAATCTCGTCGGTTAATGCCGAATTGATGTACGGAAAACTGTCAGAACTTATCAAACCCGAAAATGCTCATCTCCGGAAAAACACGAATACTACCGGAGTGCTCCATCAGATTGCCGAGAATATTCATAAACGCTCGCTGGTAATTATTTTTAGCGATATGCTTGATAATCAGAAAACAGACGAACTTTTTTCTGCGCTTCAGCATTTGCGTTACAACAAACACGAAGTCATTTTATTTCATGTTACCGACCACGCTTTGGAGCGGGAATTCAGGTTTAGCAACCGCCCCCATAAATTTGTTGATTTGGAAAGTGGACAGGCAGTAAAATTTAATCCTGCCGAAATTAAAACTCACTATATTTCTGCAGTTAATTCTTATTTCGAAGATTTAAAAGTGAAGTGCGGCCAATACCAAATCGACCTTGCCGAAGCAGATATCAATAAGGATTTTCAGCAGGTTTTACTTTCCTTTTTGGTGAAACGGAAGAAATTGTATTAAATAATTTCAAAACCAATCCCATGCAAATTCAAAATTAAAACCATGTAATTTCAAAGTTGATATTATGTAATTTCAAAGTTGGTGTTTATTATCTTAAAATATTTTCTACTCTGAATACATTCTATCCGGCTGCAAACTCAGGGTAGTTTATCATGTTTATCGTTTTAAACTCAAGATTCAATTCGACAAATTCACGTGAATTCATCGGGCGTAATTTTCAATTCCGCACTTATTAAAAACCAATTTTATTGGATTGTAGTTGGTTTTCACCTGAAATTTCGCCGAAATATTAAACTCACTCCTGCTTTACATTTCAGTTTTATTTCTCTAAATTTAAATTTTTCAATTAAATACCCTTTTCATGTTAGTAAAAGCCTTCGGAAGTGCAGTTTTTGGGATCGACGCAACAACAATAACCATAGAAGTTGATGTAACCACCGGGATTAAGTTTTTATTGGTTGGCCTGCCCGACAGTGCAGTGAAAGAAAGTCAGCAACGCATTGAATCGGCTTTGCGGTTGAATGGGTACAAATGGCCGAAATACAAAATCATTATTAACATGGCTCCTGCCGATATCCGCAAAGAAGGGTCGGCTTACGATTTACCACTGGCAGCAGGAGTTTTGGCGGCATCGAAACAAATAAATGCTGATATTCTTGAAAAATATGTACTAATGGGCGAGTTAAGTTTAGATGGTACTTTACAACCAATAAAAGGTGCCCTGCCAATTGCTATAAATGCCCGAAAAGAAGGTTTTGAAGGATTTATTCTGCCAAGACAAAATGTACGAGAAGCAGCAGTAGTTGATACTTTGAAAGTTTACGGTGCTGAAAACATCAAAGAGGTTATCGATTTTTTAAACGGCGAAAGTACTTTGGAACAAACCATTATTGATACACGCGCTGAGTTTTATGCACGAACAAACAACAACTCGCTCGACTTTGCCGATGTAAAAGGTCAGGAAAATGTGAAACGCGCCCTCGAAATTGCTGCTGCCGGCGGACATAATATCATTTTAGTCGGTCCTCCCGGCGCAGGAAAAACCATGTTGGCCAAACGAATTCCGGGAATTCTGCCCCCGTTTACTCTGAAAGAAGCTTTGGAAACTACCAAAATTCATTCGGTTTCGGGTAATATGGACAAGGAAACTTCGCTGATGACACAACGCCCGTTTCGAAGTCCCCATCATACGATTTCTGATATTGCACTTGTAGGTGGGGGTAATTATCCTCAACCCGGGGAAATTTCGCTGGCACACAACGGCGTTCTTTTTTTAGACGAACTTCCCGAATTTAAACGTACAGTTCTGGAAGTAATGCGCCAGCCACTGGAAGACAGAACTATCACCATTTCACGCGCCAAATTCTCGGTGGAATATCCAGCGAGTTTTATGTTGGTTGCTTCTATGAATCCGTGCCCGTGCGGATATTACAACCACCCAACCAAAGATTGTGTCTGCGGTCCGGGTGTGGTTCAAAAATACCTCAACAAAATTTCCGGCCCTCTACTCGACCGGATTGACATTCATTTGGAAGTAGTTCCGGTGCCATTTAAAAAATTGTCCGAACTCAATTCTTCGGAAAACAGCGCCGCTGTTCGCGAGCGCGTTTTGAATGCCCGGAAAATTCAGGAAGAACGGTTTGCCGACCACAAGGGAATTTATGCCAACGCGCAAATGACCTCGAAACTCATTAAAAAACATGTGGTTTTAGACGAAACCAGCAACGACCTGATTCGGAATGCAATGGAAAGACTCGGTCTCTCTGCCCGTGCATACGACCGCATCCTTAAAGTCTCGCGCACTATTGCTGATTTGGAAGGTGAAGAAGACGTGCAACCCCACCATCTTTCGGAAGCAATTCATTACCGGAGTCTGGATAGGGAGAGTTGGGGAGCGTAATTGTAGAATTAAAAAAATCGAACGATTACAAATCCGTACGCGAAATTAAAAACCATTATTTCCCATTCGCCCCCGGACAAATCCAATAAGTATAACCGGTTTTTGATTTAAATGCAGGATCGCGAATTCCCTGGGTTTCGGAAATGTGTTTTTTTGTATGCGCAAGTTGCATGTGTGCATTATGCGCGCCTTTTGTTGCCCATGCCTCGGTGAGGCAGAATAAAGTGCTGTCGTTGTACGATTGAAACAACGAATAATCCAGACAACCGGGTTCCTGTTCCAATACTTTTGCCCTACATTCATCAAACGATTGTTTTAAGAATGAAACATATTCAGGTTTTACTTTAATCTCAAACCGCATTACAACATTCATTGAATCTTTGTTAAAACTGCATTCATGCTGAGATGAACTGTTATTCAACCCACTGGTAAAGAAACCAATTGCAACAAGTGCCAGAATACTTAAAAGCAGATTTTTCATGGTATGATTTATTAAAATTAAGTTGGTAAATATGAAACACGAAGATACCCAATTTCCTGCATAAAATGGCTGTTTTATCAAAATTACCTGATCTTTCGGAAGCGATTCATTACAGGCGCCTGGTTCGGGAGAATTGGAAAGCGTGATTATTTCACCCAGTAAACATCTTTTTTATGAATCATTTTCCCCCAGTAAACAAAAGGTGTATCTGAAATTGTTACCAGAAATTTCAGGAAGTAGGTAGTCAGAAATACTTCGAAAAGTACATCGGTTTCAAATACCCCGTAAAATGCAATTAACACAAAAACAGCACTGTCGATTATTTGTGAAATCATTGTACTAAAGTTGTTTCGTATCCAAAGGTGCCGATTTTCGGGAAAGCGGTTTTTCCAGAAATGAAATGCCCAAACATCGTGGTGTTGAGAAAGTAAATATGCAATTAAACTGGCTACGGCAATTCGTGGCATCAAACCGAAAATGGTACTTGTTGCCTCCCTGGTTACTACTGCAAAATCATCGCCTTTCAAGGGGATATAATACAATGTAATATTCATCAGGATAGTCATCGAAATCAGGCTGAAAAATCCGATCCACACCGCCTTGTTTGCCTCTTTCTTACCATAATTTTCAGAAAGAATATCGGTTATTAAAAATGACGTAGCATAAACCACATTCCCCAAAGTTGACACAAAACCAAATAATTCGACGGTTTGAACTACCTGAATGTTGGCCACAATTACTGAAATAGGAATCCACATTATGAGTCCCCACTTGCCAAAAAGTTTATAAGCTAAAATAATCAGGAAAAAGTTGGCCAGAATTTCGGCAAACCACAAAAGTTCGTTATTCATTTTTTTAATTTTTTACCGCAGGGTGATGGAACCTGCGAATGTTAAACATTTTTTTAGTGGCTGCGAAAGTAATAAAAACAGGTAAAAAATTATGCCGTTTTGTATTTCTTCAGAACTGCCAGTATTTTTTCGTCAACTTTGCCAAACAGCGAAACCCCCGACGCACCGTTTTCCAGCGCAGTTTTAATTCCCGCATCAATTTCTTCCACCGATTTAAAATCGGGGATAAACAACCCGGCATAAAGCGGGAATTTTCCGCATAAAAAGCGGATTCCCTCATCCACTGCATCGCCAATCCAACTCACCTGTTCCTTGTAAAAACCGTGGTAAATCATGGGGCAAACACCGTCGAGGTTCCAGTTGGTCCAGTCCTGTCGAACAATCCGGCGTGCAACTTCGGGTGTCGGAAAAACAGCAGCAGTTATGGGTTTTTTAAACTGTTTTGCTACTTCGGCCAACTGGTTAACCACGTTTGTAATCCTGTCGTAACGGTATTTTCGCCAGGTTAAACTTTGGTCGGGAAACTCAATCTCAAGCGGGTCAATCTGATGTTTCTCCTTGTATTTCCCGCGGCAGGTTTCGCAATAACAAAAATCATATTCAGGTAATTCGCGGGTTTGTTCAATTTTATAATTCCCCCATAAATTCACAGGCAAAATCACATCGCAATATCGGATATAATCGAGGTGAATTCCATCGATATAATCTTTTTCAAGTATTGCAGAGACCTGTTTTTTTAAGTATTCC
>DATITY010000679.1:0-4620 GCA_035467235.1 Draconibacterium sp.
ATTTCAAATAAAGGATTCCATTCTTAAAAAGAAGGATGGCATTTCTCAAAGAGATGCCATCCTTTTCTCAAATTTGATACTTAAAAATCAGTATCAGCTTTAGTTAGCTCCAATTCCTCAATCCAGATATTCCGGTAAAAAACATCGTGACCTTCGGCCTGCAGTTTTATTCCACCGGGAACGTCGGTAATTCCTTTGCCACCATCGTTTCTACCGTCGAGGCCTGAATTCGGGCCGCCCCAAACCTGGTTAATCGGCACATTAATGTGTACTTTTTTTCCGTTGAAATACATTGAAACCAACGCTTTTTCTGTAAGTTTTCCGTTTTCGAATCGGGCAGCGCGGAATTTAATATCGTATGCATTCCATTTTCCCAAACCGTTATATGCAAAATAAGGCGATGGTGTTTCGTTGATAACCGCACCCATTCCGTGTTTTGTGGTGTCGCCATCGAGAACCTGAATTTCATAGCGGTTTTGCAGGTAAACACCGCTGTTTCCGCCTTTGTTTGGAATCAGAAATTCGACATGCAATCTGAAATCGCGGTATTCTTTTTTGGTGACAATGTCGGCAGCGCCGTACAATCCGCCGGCAGCCGCAGGATCGTTGCTGTTTACTACAGTGCCATTGTCAACCGGGTCGGGCTGAATTTTCCATTTGATGGGCATTTGTGCTTTAAAACGCGGGCCTTCCCAGTATTTCCAGTTTTCGTGAAGCATTTTTTCCGATCCATCGAAAAGTATTGTTGCTTTTTTTTGGGCTTTTGTGCCAACTCCAGTATTTTCTTTTGGTAGCAAAGTAGCTCCAACCGACAAAACAAAGAGGATTAATAAGGCGAAAACAAATGTTGAATTTTTCATTTTGAAAAAGTTTTTATGGTTTAGGAAAGCAAGGTAAGAAATTTGTTAGTGATTTGTAAACTGAATGTAATTTTTAATCAGAAATAGTTATTGATTACGACTGTAATGCCCATTCCACCGCCTTTTCAGCATGAATTGCAGTTGTATCCAAAACCGGAATATTTACATCGGTTTGCTTAATCAGCAACGGAATTTCGGTGCATCCCAGAATTACTCCTTCTGCACCCTGAATTTCCAGATTGGCAATAATTTGTTGAAATTTTGCACGCGAATCATCTTTTATCAATCCCTGCACCAATTCCTGGTAAATGGTGTTGTGAATCTGTTCGCGTTCTTTTTCAGAGGGAATAATAACTTCAATCCCAAACCGGTTGTGAATGTAAGTTTTGTAAAAGTCTTTTTCCATGGTGAAACGGGTTCCCAGAAGCGCTACTTTTTTTAATCCCATTTTGGCAATTTTTAAACCAGTTGCTTCTGCAATGTGAAGAAAAGGAATGGTAATATTTTCGATGATTGCCGGACTACACAAATGCATGGTATTGGTGCAAAGAACCACAAAATCGGCTCCGGCAGCCTCCAGTTGATTTGCCGATTTAACCATGATTTTTTCCAAAGCCTTCCAGTCTTCAGCATGTTGGAGTTCCTGGATTTCGGCAAATTGAACAGTGACCAGAATGCTTTTTGCACAATGAAAACCGCCAAGAACTTCACGAACTTTCCGGTTAATTAAGTTGTAATAAACTGCTGATGATTCCCAGCTCATACCGCCAATTAAACCGATTGTTTTCATGTGTTTAAAATTCTTTGTATTTTAATGGTAACACATGGAGCTCGCCATAATCATGCTCTTGTGTCTTAAAAAGCTTTTTGTGATGGCTCGTTTCATCTCATTATAATACGTCCGTTTTTAACGGAACATCGCTAACGCATTATGCAATATTGGTATAAACCGCCTGCACATCATCGTCTTCTTCAAGTTTATCCAGCAATTTTTCAATATCCTCCAGTTGTTCTTCGGCAAATTCAACCGGGGTTGTCGGAAAACGTTTTAAAACTGCTTTTGTAACCTGAATGTTTAATTTTTCAAGGGCATGTGCCATTTCACCAAAAGATGTATAATCGGCATAAACATAAACCTCTCCTTCATTTTCCTCGATTTCATCCAAACCGGCGTCAATCAGTTCAAGCTCCAAATCTTCAAGGTTCATTCCCTCGGGTTTCTGAAATTCAAAAACCGCTTTTCTCGAAAACATAAATTCAAGTGAACCTGTTGGTCCCAAAGTTCCGTGCAGTTTATTGAAATAACTTTTGACGTTGGCAACAGTACGGGTAGTATTATCGGTGGCACATTCAACAAAAATCAAAACACCGTGCGGTCCTTTTCCTTCGTAGTTTACTTCGGTAAAATCGGCAGCATCCTTCCCTGATGCTCGTTTGATGGCTGCATCGATATTGGCTTTGGGCATGTTTTGCGCTTTGGCATTTAAAATTGCCGTACGAAGCGCTGCATTTGTATCAGGATCCGGGGTGCCTTCTTTAGCTGCAATGGTTATTTTCTTTGCGAGTTTTGGAAATATTCTCGACATTTTGTCCCAGCGTTTTTCTTTAGCTGCCCTGCGGTATTCAAATGCTCTTCCCATGAATTAAATTTTTTCTGTATAAATTTCGTGCGAAAATAAACAACAGAAACGACAAAAACCAAAACTCAAATCACAAATCGGCAATAAAAGTAAAAATTGGGAGAAAAGAATGAAGACGAAGGCAGAGGCAGAGGCAGAGGAAAGAATCGAATGCATGAATGCTATAATGCATGAATGAAAAATGCAAAAACTTTTAGAATAATTTTAACTCGGAATCCCAGTAGCCAGTAACCAGCATCCAGCAACCAGCAACCTTTTCAACTATTTCACCTTCTCCGGTTTGCAAACACTTTCCTCCTTCTTCACCAAAGCCCCGCATTTTCTACATTGGTATTTCGGATGTTCTGAATTCTCAAATTCCTTCTTTTTACAGGCGTGTTTTCCCATTTCTATTTTTGTTGTTCACGGTGAATTACAACAACATTCACAGGGAAATTGTTTCGAATGTGTTCTGCAACTTTTTCAGCCGAGTAAACTGAACGATGCCTTCCACCAGTGCACCCGAAACTGATTGAAAGGTGAGTAAAATCGCGTTCGAGATAGGCTTTTACCGATTGGTCAACAATGATTTTTACTGCATTTAAAAAAATTCCGATTTCTGATTTCTGTTCCAAAAATTCCTGAACTTCCAAATCTTTGCCGGTCAGGTTATTGTATTCAGGATAACGCCCGGGATTATTAAGCGCGCGGCAATCGAAAACATGTCCCCCGCCGTTTCCTGATGTATCGGCAGGATAACCGTTTTTGTATGAAAAACTGCTTACCGTGACAGTTAAATTGCTTCTGGTTTTTCCGATTTCCTTTAAAATTTCCGATTGGGTTAACTGGTTTAATACATTGAAAAGCTCAGGTAGTTCAACCGGCAGATTTACATCATTTAATAATTGCTCCAGGTTTTTCAGGGCAAAAGGAATACTTTTCAGAAAGTGTTCCTTTTTCTCGTAAAATCCTCTGAAACCATATGCACCCATTGCCTGCATTATTCTTATCAAAACAAACCCCTTAAAATATGCCGTAAAATCAACATCGTTTACATGTATATATTTTTTTAATTCGGTAACGTACAAATCGAATAACTGCTGCCGCACACTTTGCGGAATATCTGCTTTCCCGTCATACAGCAGTGAAGCCAGGTCGTATTGCAAGGCACCACGCCGGCCACCCTGATAATCGATAAAATAAACCTCACTGTTTTTCAGCATCACATTTCGGCTCTGAAAATCGCGGTAAAGAAAGTAATCTGAATCGGCGCTTAACAAATAATCGCAAAAAGCCTGGTAATCATCTTCCAGCGCCTGTTCGTCGAACTGAATTTTTGCCAGTTTCAGAAAATAATATTTGAAGTAATTCAAGTCCCACATCATCGATGTTTTGTCGAATGCAGCGCGAGGGTAACAAACCGAATAATCGAGATCTTTTCCGGCAACAACCTGAATTTTAGGAAGAACTTTCAATACCTTCTTGTATTCTGAGATTATATTTTCCGAAAAACCTTCTTTTTCCCGTACTGAACTTAAAAAATCAAAAAGTGTGATATCGCCCAAATCTTCGAGCAGGTATTTTTTTAAATCGGCGCTTACTGCATAAACTTCAGGAACCGGCAAATCGTTCATTTTAAAATGACTGGTAAACGATAAAAACGCAGTGTTCTCCTTCACGTCGGCATTGAATGCTCCAATTACAGTTCTTCGGGAGCTGGTTAACCTGCAATATTCTCTGTATGATCCCGAAGCAGGAAGCATTTCAACACTCTCTGCCTTTTCATTAAAATGATTTTCAAAAAGCTGTATAATTTCGTTTTTTTCTGAAGTTTTCAACCTGCTAAAATTTAAAGTTTTACATTTCTACACCAATACTAAATTGGATTAATTGTACTTTTATCATCATGAAAAAAGTAATGACCAAAAGCAAAACCAAAAGTATTCAATTTTTGAGGATAGTCAGAAATTTGCTGACAGGAATTGGAATTTTCTTTTTGGGTTGTATTATTCTGGCACTTACCGAACAACCTTTCTGGGGTTATCACTGGCTGGGAACCAGTAAATCTGAACTCTCCTGGAAACCCGATATAATTGTTGTACTTGGCGGTGGTGGAATGCCCAGTGAGTCGAACTTAATTC
>DATITY010000680.1:0-16867 GCA_035467235.1 Draconibacterium sp.
CTCAACTGTTTTAAAACCGATTCGGTTGCTTTTACCGAAAGCGCCATAATTGTAAAAGATGGATTTATTCCCGGTGCATTCGGGAAAATGCTTGAATCGGCAATGAAAATATTTTCGTTCTCGTACATTTTAAATTCGGGCGAAACCACCGCTTTTTTCGGGTCGATACCCAAACCGCAACCACCCATCATGTGCAGTCCAATCGGAATATTCCCAGGAATAATTTCTGTTGCCCCTGTTGACTTAAAAATGTTATTTATGGCTTTCATTCCATCACTCCAGCGGCGGTAATCTTCTTTATTCATCGACTTATGAATAACAGGCCGTCCCTTTTTGTTTATGGAGATGCGTCCCGGGTTGGTATCCCTGACAGCAACTTCGATACAAGCCAAATGATTCATTTTGCGCATTAACCGGTGGTGTTTTTCGCCAAAATGGGGCACCAGCATGGCAATGCCTACCGGACCTGCAAAAACATTTTCAAGTTTAAAACCCATTTTCCGGAAGTTGGGATCGTCGGATTTAAAACTCTGAAAAGCCCCTTTGTGAGCGTCAATAGGTTCGTTGTACAGCGCCATAACCATGTGTTGAGGATGGGTAAAAAAGTTGCGGCCAATCATTGGGTGTTTAAATCCCGAATGAAGTAACAACCGCGGGTTTCCGATTGCACCGGCTGCGAGAATCAGTTTCTTTCCGCTAAAATCAGCGGTTTCGCCATTGGTAAATTTCCCCCGGACATGGCATTTTTCATTTGTGGCTTCCACATGCAACACTTCAAAATCGGGAATTACGGTTAAACCTTGTTCAACTGCCTTTTTCAGCACCGTAACCGGCATGCTTTGTTTGCTGTCGATACGGCAACCGCCCAAACACTCAATACAATCGTTGCCATCCTCGTACCTGCAGTCTTTTTGTGCCCGAACCAGGGGAGCACATTTATATCCGTTTTTTTCAAATCCTTCCTGAAAAATAAGGGCATTGCGATTTCGGAACCGGGCCGGAATTTCCTGCGAATAGACCTGTTCAGCCACAATATTATAATAATCATCCAAATGTTTGCGGTTAAAAAACTCTACGCCCGATTGCTCTTTCCATGAATCAAAGGCAATATTGTCAAACCGATCAAGCAATGCCTGGTTTACAATTGAACCACCTCCAACCACTTTCGGACGTAAAATTCCAATATCGGCATTGGTATTTAATTCAATTCCACCACCCCAGTATAATTTTGAGTTTGAATCGATTTCAGATGTGGGATAGTTGTTGTGGTGAAAATAACTTCCGGCTTCGAGCATCAGACATTTTACGCCCTCATTAACCAGTTTCCAGGCCATAAAAGAACCGGAAACTCCTGAACCAACAATGATTACATCGAAACCACTGCTTTTGGAATTCATTGCCATATTTCAATTTTAAACAGTTATTTTTTTCAAGAGCAATAAAAGTATAAAACTAGAATATACAATTTGAACCATTTCATTTTTTGGGATAAAGCAGTAAATGCTGGGGTAAATATGCGGTTCAAATCGGTAAGTTGCGTGAGGGGCATGTACTAAAAAAGCTATTTCCTTCTGTAACCGGTTTTGTTCATGATTAACCTTGTAATCGACGGGAAATAGTGAATTAATCCATTCATCACAAAAATCATAAATGGCGAAGCAATTCTGCGCCTGTTTCTTTGGACACCTTTAACAATTGCTTTTGCAGCTTTTTCGGGAGTAATAACCGGAATTAAACTTTGCGACGTCGGTAGCCGTTCTTCACTTCCGGGATTATTTTGCCAGTAATCGCTTGTTACTTTAGCGAAATAGGCCAGCGATGTATTAATATTGGTTCCGTATAAATCGGCGGTAAGTGCATTATGAAAACCTAGCATTGCCGTGCGGGCGGCAATGTAAGCTGTAGCTCCCGAAAAGGCAATAAAACCGGCATAAGAAGTCATGTTTACGATGTGTCCGGAGTTTCGACGGAGCATTTCGGGTAAAAATGCTTTTGTAACGTAAAACGATGCAAAATAGGGAACCGCCATCATTTGCGAAACCTCTTCATAGCTGGTTTCATCCATAAATTTCCAGATTCCCTGACCGGCATTATTGACAATAATATCGGGTACTCCAACCTCTTTTTTTACTGATTCTGCCAATTTTTCCACCGCCTTAAAATCAGAAATATCGGCAGCAAAAAATCGTGCTTTTCCCCCTGAAATTAGGATTTCGTCTACTACATTCTGTAATTTCGACGCATTACGAGCCACCAGCAACACTTCGGCACCTGCTTTGGCAAATTCCTTTGCAGTGGCTTCACCAATTCCGCTGGATGCCCCGGTAATTAATATGATTTTATTGATTAGCGATTTCTTCATTTTATGTTTTCCAGAACATCAACCAGATGTTTCCAGAATTTTTGGGTGGTTTCTATATTCAACCGTTCATCTGGTGAGTGGGCGCCGCGAATGGTCGGGCCAAACGAAACCATATCCAGCTCAGGATATTTTTCAAGAAAAAGACCACATTCCAACCCGGCATGAATCGAGCGAACAATTGGTTTTACACCAAACAGATTTTGGTATGAATCAACTGTAATTTTAAGTACATCTGAATCGGGATTGGGTGTCCAGCCCGGGTAGCCATCTGAATGCTGAACTTCTGCCCCTGTAAGTTTAAAAACTGTTTCCACCATTTCGGCAGCAAAATATTTACGGCTTTCAATTTCGCTGCGCTGACTGGTTGTAATTACAATTTTGTTATCCTCAATAAATTTAACAGATGCCAGGTTTGTCGATGTTTCAACCATTCCTTCCATCCGGGAGCTCATTTCCAAAACTCCGTGCGGACAGGCAGTCAAAGCGGCCAGCAATTTGGTTTGCGAGGATGAATCTATTATTTCAGAAGGCATTTCTTCGGTTCCGATTTTCAACCTCAGTTTGCATTCACAAAATTCAAATTCTTTCTCCAGCAATTTGACAAAAATGTTAAATTGTGCTGTTACAACCTCTTTTTTTGAATTTGGTATGATAATCACGGCAAAAGCCTCGCGCGCTATTGCATTTCGAAGATTTCCCCCATTGAACAAAGCAAGCCTGAATTCAACAGTTTTTGATATTTCATTTAATATTCGTACAAGAATTTTGTTGGCATTTCCACGGTTTTTATGGATATCGTCGCCGGAGTGGCCTCCCTGCAAACCCGAAACCATGATTTTAAACGCAACCGAATCTGCCGGAATCTTCTCTTTACGGTAAGTAAAAGTTGCCAGTGTGTCGATACCTCCTGCGCAACCGATAAAAATTTCACCCTCATCTTCCGAATCTAAATTCAGCAGAATTTTCCCACTCAAAAAACCAGGTTTTAACGCAAATGCACCCGTTAATCCGGTTTCCTCGTCAACGGTAATTAAACATTCAATTGGGCCGTGTTTAATTTCATTCGATGTTAAAACTGCAAGCTGGGCGGCGATACCAATTCCGCAATCAGCTCCAAGTGTTGTTCCGTTTGCTTTTACCCATCCATCGGCAACCATCGGCTCAATCGGGTCGTTATCAAAATCGAATATTTTATCGCTGTTTTTCTCGCAAACCATGTCCATGTGAGTTTGAAGAATTACGGTTGGCGAATTTTCCATTCCGGGTGTGGCCGGCTTTAAAATCAGTACGTTGCCAACTTCGTCAGTTTTTGTTATCAATTTGTTTTCCCTGGCAAAATCAAGCAGAAACTGCCTTATTTTTTCCTCTTTTTTCGAAGGCCGGGGAACCTGGCAAATTTGTTCGAAATAAGTAAATAAGGGTTGTGGTTCTATATCATTGAGCAGTTTCATCTGTATTAATTTTAAAAGTGGCAAAGATGGAAAATGTAATTTTTTAAAAACCGTATTTTTATCATATTTAGGCATAAAAAGGAATAATAGCACTTAACATTTGAAGTCATTTTATTTAATCAACCTTATTATTGAATCCATTCGATGTATTTAATATTCTCTTAAAATGTTACGGCATTTTTGAAAAATTCAACAATGTGCCTGATTATTTGTAATCAAAAAAATACTCTAAATAAAAACTAATGCATTGAAAAATACATTAAACCTGTATTTTTAATGCCTGTATAAAAATTAAATAAAATGAATATCCTGCTAATTTTACTGTTGTTTTTGAATTTAAATGTCATGTTTTATAATCAGTCATTGGCTGAAACACGAAAAACGGAAATTACCGGACTGGAAATCATTCAGCACAATGTGCCACTGTATATTGGCCGTCCTGAAAATATACTTTTCGAAGTTAAATTCACCGTTAACACCGCAGAACCTGCCATTCTGCAAAAAATCAATCTTGAGTTTTCGGGTAAAAGCGATTTAACAGCAGTGTCCAATGTTTCGGCAGTTATTTTAACCGGCGAAAATGCCTTGTTTGGAGTTGCAAATCACATTGGTGAGAAAACAGAAATAACAGGAATTCATACTTTTGAAAAAGGCGTAAACACAATTCAGTTTAATTTTTCGGCAAATGAAGCTGCTAATCTTTTATCCTCGTTCAGTTTAAAAGAAATCGGACTTTCTTTTAAAAATGAAAAACCGGTAAAAATTACTTCTGACCAAAAATATTTGTACCGGCCGGCAACGATTCTCCGCCGGCAGCGGCAGGATAACTGTGACACCTACCGGATACCGGGATTGGTAACCACAAGCAGCGGAACTTTAATTGCAGTTTACGACAACCGTTACAACAACAGCAAAGACCTTCAAGAGAATATTGACATTGGCATGAGCCGCAGTACCGATGGCGGTCAAACCTGGGAACCCATGAAGGTAATTATGGATATGAACGAATGGGGCGGACGACCGGAAGAGTTAAATGGCATTGGCGATCCATGCATTTTGTACAACTACAAAACCGGCACAATCTGGGTTGCTGCCCTTTGGATGAGTGGAGCAACTGTAAAAGATATGCTTTGGTGGGCATCAAAACCGGGAATGAAACCCGAAGAAACCGGCCAGTTTATGCTGGTGAAAAGCACCGATGACGGAAAAACCTGGTCGCAACCCATAAATATCACTTCTCAAATCAAGAATCCGGGATGGCAATTGCTTTTACAGGGTCCCGGCCGGGGAATTACAATGAAAGACGGAACTTTGGTTTTCCCTGCACAGTTTAAAGCTGATTTGGGTGAAAAGGCGCTTGACGGTGGACAATATACCTGCCATTCCACCATTGTTTTCAGCAAAGACGGAGGAAAAACCTGGCAGATTGGCACAGGCGCAAAATCGAATACAACTGAGGCGCAGGTAGTTGAACTGGCTGATGGAAGCCTTATGCTGAACATGCGCGACGACCGCAACCGCACGGATAAAGGTGAAACCAACGGAAGAGCAGTGGCAGTGACTACTGATTCAGGCAAAACCTGGACCGAACATGCATCTTCCAATTCAGCTCTTCAGGAACCCAACTGCATGGCCAGTATCATCAGCGCCGATTTGGAAATCAACGGAAAAACACAGCAGGTTTTGTTTTTCTCCAATCCCGACAGCAAAACCGAACGCAGTCACATGACAATAAAAGCCAGTGTGGATGGTGGTCTGACCTGGCCAAAAGAATACCAGGTTCTGCTGAATTCTGAAATTGGATATGGATATTCCTGCATGACGATGGTCGATAGCAAAACCATTGGTATTTTATATGAAGGGGTGAAAGAACTTTATTTTCAGAAAATTCCGGTTGCCGAAGTACTCGATTTGCACACAAACAATAAATGAAGAACCGAAACAAATATAAGTTTAACCTGATTTTTGGAATACTGATAATTTTTTATTTCCTGTCGCAGAATGCTGTTGCACAGTCGAAAACAAATGTTCCGGCTTTGATTCCAATTCCTCAAAAAATTGTATGGAATGGCGAGGTTTTTATAACACCGGGAAATGAGAAACATATTGCTACCCACATTGTTAAATCCCTGCCAGGCGTTTCTGGCAATCAGGAAGAAGCGTATATTTTGAAAATAAATTCTGATTCAATAGTTCTTTTGGCCACAACGGAGAAAGGTCTTTTTTACGGAAAGCAAACCATCAACCAATTGACTTACAATGAAAACGGGAAGCTGTTTGTAGCCGGTTGTGAAATAACCGACTGGCCAGCCTTCAAAATCAGGGGTTTTATGCAGGATGTGGGCAGAAATTTCCAAAGCATGGAAATGCTAAAGGAGCAGATTGATTTTCCGGAACTGGTAAAATATTGCGGAGATCGCCATATTAACCTGATTCCGGAATTTGACATCCCCGGGCACAGTGAGGCGTTTCGAAAAGCATTTGCGCTTGATTCGATGAGTGATTCCAGCGTAAAAACAATTCTGATTGATTTAATTGACGAACTGTGCAGTCTGGTTCCAAAAGAAAAAATGCCATTTATCCATTTGGGAACCGATGAGGTTTGGTCAGAAAATGAGAAACCCGCTGACGGACTCCTGGATGCGCTGGTTGAACGGGTAAAATATCACAAAAGGGAAGTAATTGTCTGGCGTCCCGGGCAGCAAATTGAATCCGACAAATCATCAATCACCCAACTTTGGTCGTCAGCCGGTAGACCAAAAGCTGGCCACCATTATATTGATTCACGGCTGAATTACCTCAATCATCTGGATCCGCTGGCAGGAATCGTCCAACTTTATTTTGACAGGATTTGTGGAGCTGCTCACGGCGATTCATTGCGGATGAGTGGTATTCTGTGTTGCTGGAACGATAATCTGGTTTCCGATGAGTATGATATTATTCGTCAGAACCCGGTTTATCCAGGAATGCTAACTTATAGCGAAACATCGTGGAAAGGACAGCCGGTTGACTTTGGTGAAAACTATCTGGCAAAACTGCCTGCTCCCGACAACTTACTTTTTAAACAATTTCAGGATTTTGAGGTGAGGTTGGTGCGTCACCGCGACCTCTATTTTCTGGGAAAACCTTTCCCTTATGTGAAACAAACTCAAATGGTCTGGAACATTTTTGGTCCGTTTGAAAATAATGGCGACAAGCAAAATAATATTTCCGAAGCACTCTTTTTTGAAAATACCAACTCAGAAGATATCCTAAAAAAATCCAGATTTGTCACTGTTCATGGCCGTACTGTTCATAACAGGCATTTCTTTGGATTTCCATCTTACTTTTCCGAAAAACAGGGAATTGTTTTTGCCGTGACAAATATTTGGTCGCCAAAAGATCAGGAAGTCGGATGCTGGATTTGTTTCCACGATTGGTCCCGCTCGGATGGCAGACGTGGCGGCCCATTTCCACAACAAGGTCAGTGGCATAACACCGACGCAAAAGTGTGGGTAAACGAAAATTTAATTAACCCGCCAGTTTGGAAAAACCCGGGGTTGGATGTTAAATCTGAAGAAATTCATTTTTGCCGACGAAAATTATTTTTTCCGCGAGCCTTCCACTATTTCATTAAAAAAAGGCTGGAATCAAATCCTACTGAAGGTTCCGCAGAATCATATTTTCTGGAAATGAATGTTCACGTTTGTGCCAGTTGAATTCCATGATGGGAATGTAAAAGAAATTAAAGAACTAAAATATTCATCAAGAATTAAGAATTAACAAATAAAATAACTCATAATGAAAAAGTTTGAAGGATTAATTGCAGCGCCCTTTACTCCGATGGATAAAAAAGGGGAAATCAAATATGATCTGATTGGCGATTATTACGATTTTCTCGAAAAAAACAAAGTGGTTGGAGCTTTCATCAACGGTTCAACCGGAGAGGGAGTTTCTCTTTCGCAGAAAGAAAAGATGAAAGCAGTTGAATTCTGGACAGCCAAATCGAAAACCGCGAAAACATTGAAAGTAATTAATTTGGTTGGTGGTACTTCATACAAGGAATGTATTGAAAATGCGCAACATTCCGCCGAAAATGGCGTGGATGCAATTGCCTTGCTGGCTCCTTACTATTTTAAACCGGCCGGTGCAAAACAGTTGGCCGAGTATTGTGCAACAATTGCTGAGGCGGTGCCGCAAACACCGGTTTTTTTCTACCATATTCCGGTTTTGAGTGGTTGTTTTATCAGCATGTTTGATTTTCTGCAGGAAGCAGCTCCCATTATCCCAAATCTTGCCGGAATCAAATTCACCCACGAAGATTTTATGGATTTCCTGAGTTGCATTCATTTCATGAACGGTAAATTCGACATGATGTGGGGTCGCGATGAAAATATGCTTTCTGCGCTGGTTCTTGGAACCCGCAGCGCTGTTGGAAGTACATTTAATTATGCCGCACCGCTTTATTATCAGCTGATAGAAGCATTCGACAGCGGCAACCTGCCACTGGCACGCAAACTTCAGCAAATGTCAATCGACATGATCAGGCTGCTTGGAAAATATGGCGGCATTGCAACCGGAAAAGCCTACATGAAATACATTGGTCTTGATTTGGGACAATTTCGTTTACCAGTAAAAAATGACTGGGCTAAAAACTATGAAAATTTTGTTGAAGATGTCAATTCACTCAACATGCAGGAGTTTTTCTCTAAATTGTAAACTACTGTTAATGCTTTTTTTATTGGGTGAAACAGTCGTAATTCCTTCCGGAGAAATTCGTCCGGGAGTTCGTACCCCAAAATTAATCGGGTTTGATGTTCAACTTAAAAAGTAAATACTATGGAAAAAGATTTTAAAAAATTAGCCGGACAATATAGAAACGAGCTGCTCAACAAGGTGGTTCCGTTTTGGGAAAAACATTCAAAAGACGAAAAGTTCGGAGGTTATTTTACTTGTCTCGACCGTCAGGGAAACGTGTTCGACACCGATAAATTTATCTGGCTTCAGGGGCGTGAAGTGTGGATGTTTGCAACGCTTTACAACAAAGTAGAGCAGCGGCCCGAATGGCTGGAAATGGCTTTGCATGGCGCCCGTTTTCTTCAGGAACACGGTCACGATGGCAACCTGAACTGGTATTTTTCGCTCACCCGCGAAGGAAAACCGCTGATTGAGCCTTACAACATTTTCTCCGATTGCTTTGCCACCATGGCTTTTGGCCAGTTGTACCAGGCAACCGGAAACGAAGAATATGCCGGCATCGCAAAAAAAACCTTTGAGAATATCCTGAAACGGAGTGAAAATCCAAAAGGAAAATTCAGCAAAGCTGTTCCCGGCACCCGTCCCCTGAAAGGTTTTTCGCTGCCCATGATTTTGTGCAATCTTTCGCTTGAAATCGAACATTTGCTTCCGAAAGAATTGGTGGATGATACTATTCAGAATGTGCTTCACGAAGTCATGGATGTTTTTTACCAGGAAGATTCAGGTTTGATTCTGGAAAATGTGAATCCTGACGGAAGTTTTTCCGATTCATTTGAAGGACGTTTGCTGAATCCGGGACATGCCATTGAAGCAATGTGGTTTATCATGGATTTGTCGGTTAGATTGAAACGTCCGGAACTGGCTGAAAAAGCGGTTGAGATTATGCTTCGAACACTGGAATACGGCTGGGACGAACAATTTGGAGGCATTTTTTATTTTCTCGACATCAAAGGCTATCCGCCACAACAACTGGAATGGGACCAGAAACTTTGGTGGGTGCACATCGAAACGCTTATCAGCCTGATTAAAGGTTACTCACTGACTGGAAATCAGGAATGCCTTGAATGGTTTGAAAAGGTTCACGATTACACCTGGTCGCACTTTGCCGATCCGGAGTATGATGAATGGTTTGGCTATCTGAACCGTCGTGGCGAAGTATTGCTGCCATTAAAAGGTGGCAAATGGAAAGGTTGTTTTCACGTTCCGCGCGGTTTGTTTCAGGTATGGAAAACATTGGAGAAAATTAAATAACATGCAAATCCAGCAGAAAAAATGGTATCCCTGGCTGGTTGTCGCCTTGTTATGGATGGTAGCCTTACTCAATTATATGGACCGGCAGATGCTTTCGACCATGAAAGTATCGATGATGACCGACATTAAAGAGCTTGAATCGGCAGAAAACTTTGGCCGGTTAATGGCTGTTTTTCTGTGGATTTATGCACTGATGAGTCCGGTTTCAGGGTTGATTGCCGACCGGCTTAACCGGAAATGGCTGATTGTTGGCAGTCTGGCAGTCTGGTCGGGTGTAACGCTGGCGATGGGATATGTGGATAATTTCAATCATTTGTACGTTTTGCGTGCCATTATGGGAGTAAGTGAAGCGCTTTATATTCCCGCCGGATTATCACTCATTGCCGATTACCACCGGGGACCAACCCGCTCGCTCGCTATCGGGATTCACATGACAGGGCTTTATATGGGTCAGGCGCTTGGCGGTTTTGGAGCCACGGTTGCCGACAGCTTTTCGTGGCAGCAAACTTTTCATTATTTCGGACTGGCCGGCATCCTGTACAGTTTTGTTCTTGTGTTTTTTCTGAGAGAAAACAAAACCGCCTACCAAACCGAAGTTTCTGAAAAAAAGCAAGTTGGGGGGATTGCCTCCATCAAAAACAGTCTTGGTATTTTGCTTGGTACCATGAGTTTCTGGATTATCCTGTTTTATTTTGCTGCACCCAGTTTCCCTGGCTGGGCAACTAAAAACTGGCTTCCGACGCTTTTCTCCGAAAGCCTGGGCATCAACATGGCCAATGCCGGTCCGCTGGCAACAATTACTATCGCCACTTCTTCATTTATCGGGGTTATTTCAGGCGGAATTCTGGCCGATCGCTGGGTGATGCGCAATCTTCGCGGACGAATTTACACAGGGGCTATTGGTCTGTCGCTGACCCTGCCATCACTGCTTTTTCTTGGATTTGGACAATCAATTTTCAGTGTTGTCGGCGGTGCTGTTTTGTTCGGGGTAGGATTCGGAATGTTCGATGCCAACAACATGCCTATTCTTTGCCAGTTTATTTCACCAAAACACCGGGCGGCGGGATACGGATTAATGAACATGACAGGTGTTTTTGCCGGTGCGTTTATCACCGATTTACTGGGCAAATCAACTGACTCCGGCAATCTTGGCCGCGATTTGGCAATGCTGGCAATTCCTGTTGCACTGGCGGTTGTATTGTTACTTACCACCCTGAAACCAAAATTTGCGGATAAAATTGCTGATTAATTTATTTGGTGTCCTTATTTCGGCACTGATTTAAGTCTATATAAAATCAGAACAGAAAAAAAGGAAATCATTTTAAATTTTTATGCTGTTACTTTCTGACGAAACAATTCTCTAAAACCAATGAGTTTCTGATTTTTTTCGTCCCACAACCTCAACCTTAACGTTTTCAGGCTTTTCATAAAGGTAACAGGTTCAACTTCCTTAAAAATAGGATTTTCCTGATAACATTTTTCCAATTTGTAATTCGGTATTCGGGCATTGATGTGGTGAATATGATGAAATCCTATATTGCCGGAAAACCACTGCAGCAGTTTTGGAAATTTCACAAAAGAACTTCCTTCCAATGCAATTTCACGGTAATTCCAGTCCTTGCTTCTAACCCATGTTACATCTTCGTATTGATGCTGCAGGTAAAACAACCACAATCCGGCAATTGCGGCAAGATAAAGTATTACAAATTGAATGATTAAAAAAGTCCAAAACCCAATTGCCCAGCTCATTACAGCAAAAATGACGACCAATGCAAGATTTGTAAAATGGACATTCAGCATTTCTTTTCTGCCCATGTCTTTTTTTGTTGTGCGGTTTTGAATTACAAAAACATACAGCGCTCCCACCCCAAACATGGTTATTGGGTGCCGGTAAATCCTGTATTGAAAGCGTTTCCATTTGCTGCTTTTCAGATATTCTTCCGTTGTCATAGTCCAAACATCACCAACACCTCGTTTATCGAGGTTTCCAACAGTGGCATGGTGCTGCATGTGCATGTTGTGCCATTTGAAATACGGTGTAAAAGCCAGTATTCCGAAAAATGCTCCGATAATAGTATTTGCTTTTTGTGATTTAAAAAACGACCCATGCCCACAATCGTGAAATATGATAAACAGCCGAACCAGAAATCCTGCTGCCAAAATCATTAAAAATGCTGTTAACCAATACGAAATGGATAAACTGTAAACGATTAATATCCATAAACCAACATACGGAATAAAGGTATTTACAATCTGCCAGATGCTTTTCCAAATATCGGGGGTTTGATACTTTGCGATGTTTTTACTAAAATTCGTCCACGGATTTGTATCTCCGCCTTTCAACTCCCCTGCCTTCATTATTATAATCCTCCTTAAATATTTTCTACTATTTAAACGATTTAATGAGTACTAAGTTTTTAAAGTTGCCAAAAATAATGACCGACAGCAAAAAACAGATTTGGAATTTCAAGGGGGAATAAGGAGAAATGCAGGCTAAAAAATCCGAAAGGTTTATTAGTCGTTACCTCTTTTCGTGTCAATCAATACAACACCGTTTGAACCGCGTGAACCATAAATAGCTGCACTTCCATCCTTAATAATACTTATATTTTTAACCTGTACGGGTGGGATTGTATTTAAAACACTGCTGTTAACCGTTACTCCATCGAGAACAATTAATGCAGCGCTGCTACTGTTGATAGAATTTACACCCCTGATGATTATTTCACCGTTTACAACTTGCACTCCGGCAAAGCGGCCTCGTATTAAATCGTACATATTTGAATACTGAGAGAAATCAACATCACTGTTATTCAGATTTGCTACTGCATTCAATTTATTGCGATCTGTCACATGCCCGTAACCGATGGCATATTCCCGGTTTTTGGCACCGGGTTTAAGTTTTAAATTGATTATTGCAAACTTGATTTTACTTTCCAATTCAAATTTTTCGGTGTTAAATCCCTTTGCCGAAACTTTCAAAACATCTCCGGAATTACACAACACCGAAAAATTTCCCAGAGTATCTGTTTTTACGACTTGCTTAGTACTTTTTACTTCCACATTTGCATTAACCAAAGGAATGCTGTCGAAAGTAAATACTCTTCCCTGCACTACTCTTTCCTGGGCAAAACTAATCAGAGATGTCAGGAAAAGGATGAAAAAAACGCCGGAAATCTTAAAACTTATTTTCATGTTGTTATCAAGTTACTATATATTGGTTTAAAACAGGTACAATCAGCAATTAGCAAGCCAGAATCAGAGAAATAAAGTTATTTCAGAACAGTTTCAGATTTATTTTCCTTTTTGCGGTATGAACCACCCGTTTTACACGGTAAGGTTTTTTATGTTGCGATTCGAAATAGGTGCGCATTTGCAGTTCAGCAATTATGCCAATGGTAATAAACTGTATTCCACCCATAACCAAAAGAATTCCAAGCATTAATAACGGTTTACCCCAGATATCATGTCCGAAAATTTTAAGCAGAAACAGGTACAGATTAATGAGTGCGCCAATTCCAAAAGTAATAATCCCAACCGAGCCAAAAAAATGCATAGGCCGTTGCAGGTATTTTTTAAAGAAAACCATCAGTATCAAATCGCTCATTACCCGTGTTGTTCTGCTGAGGTTATATTTTGAGTTACCAAACTCCCGTGGCCGGTGATTTACATCGACCTGTGTAATTTTAGTTGCGCCTTCCAACGCGATCAGTGCGGGAATATAACGGTGCAATTCACCATAAATATGAATGCTTTTTATGGTTTCGTTTGTGAATATTTTTAAAGTACAGCCCAAATCCTTCATGTGAATCCCTGTAGATTTCCGAATCATATAATTGGCAATTTTTGAAGGAACTTTACGCAGGAACATCCCATCCTGACGGTTGGCACGAACTCCAGCCACCATATCCCAGTCTTCGTCCTCCATCATTTTGAGCATCATTGGTACATCGGCCGGATCGTTTTGCAAATCGCCATCAAGCAAAACCACAAACTGGCCCTGCGCCTGGTCGATACCAGCCTGTAAAGCCGAACTCTGGCCATAATTTCGCTTCAGTTCAACCAAAAGAAATCGTTCGTCATTAATTTTCAATATCTCGTCACGGGTTTGGTCGGTTGAACCATCATCGACAAAAATAGCTTCGAAATCGATGTTATTAAGGGCAGCTATAATTTGATCGGAAAGCGGTTTAATATTTGGTTCTTCGTTGAACACACAAATTACCAGCGAAAGTTTCTTCATTATTCCTGATGTTTTATATTCGATAAAATGTTTTAAGATTGGTGACAAAGTTATACAAATCAGATTCAAAAAACACGATTTAACACACCGGATTCAGTTTCCAGATAAACGAAAATTTTACGGTTTTATACTCCCAGTCCCGCAATCCGTTTATAAATTGAATACGGAAGGCTTTTCCATTATAATCCTTGCGCAATTCAAAATTCATTTGCATCGGTTTGTCGCGTTCTTCCTTATAACCCGAATAACCCGACCACGAAGCGGAAAACATCAGGTTTTTACGCTCGTAATCGGCACCGAGTGCATACATAAAAGCATCGTTTTGCAGGTTAAGTTCGTCGTTGGTTTGCCAGGAGTAAAATCCCGCCAATCCAAACGGGCGAAACATTGCGGCTTCGGTTTTAGCAACTTCTTTCGAAAAACTCAAATCGAAAAAATAACCCGGGCTATCAGTATGTCTGGCGCCTTCAAGCTGATTACCCGACGCAGTTTTGCCAGCCATTCGCAAAAGTGTATTTGGAAACTTCCTGTCTTTCACCAGTTGAATTAAGGTGCTGAAATAGAAATCGCCTGACGCAAATCCCTTCCCATCTTCAATTCTCGCGTAACGTTCGTTTCTAATCTCTTCTGAAAAAGCAAAATGCTCGATAATTACGCCGTATAATTCTACTGCTATTCTGCTTTGTGCAAACGGAACAAACAATCTACCCGAAATATCCTGTGTTGGATCGCCCTTCATAAAATGACTTGATGCCGTTAATTCGATTTCGGTTTTTGGGTTTAAAAATCCTCTTTTCACTTCGGGAACGGCTATTGCGTTTGGACCCAGGTAACCCGGCGTTATTTTTATCCAGTTGCGCCATCCCGGATCTCCTTCTTCCCAACCATGCAGCGCATTCCACCACGAATAATCTTCATCGGCAGATTGTGCTGAGGCATTTACCGAAACAAATAGAAAAATTACAAAACAGAACTGCTTTATCATTCGTAAAACTTAAAATCAATTGCGAATTTAGTTAAAACGAATTTAACAATCGAATTCTAAATAAGCAGCAGAGCTGCTAAATATTTGTAGAAATAAATCAGACCTTTCAATTTTAAGGTGCAGCGCACCGCAATAACTTTAATGTTTCGGTGCTCTGCACCTTAATTCCAAATATGTATCTTATTAGCTACAAATATTATTGGTGCACTGCACCGTAATAAAAAACCCCTCAGCTTTTGCTGAAGGGCTTTGCATTAAAGCTTTAATTTTTCTTTTATATGTTGCGGAACCCCGTCTTTGTGCACCATTAACGACATGGTTTTATAATTTACATAAGGTTTCGAGGCATAAAAATATCCGTCGTATTCATTGTAATCTCCCCACGAGTTTTTTACCTTATAAAAAATTTTACCATCCTGGTTTTTTGCCGTACCAATAATGTGCAATCCGTGATCGTCGGTGGTTTCATAATTATCAAAAGCCAGTTGTCTCATTTCCTGGGTAACGGTAGTTTCAACCACGGGTTTGTCGAGTTTATACAACTCCTTTTCCCTTTCTTTCTGCGGCAGAGCTTCCCAATTCGAAATTTCTTCAGCGCTCATTTCTTTGGCTGGTGAAGCAGGTAAAACAGCCACACCTTTATTGCTTGTGGCAAATCCTTTTTCGGTAACATCAGCTGCCCAGGCAACAGTAAAACCATTTTCGAGCGAATAGTCAATTATCTCTTCCAACTCGTTAACCGGAACATTGTACACTTCGTCCCACGACCAGTTGTCGGGTACTTCCAAAATAAACTTAGAGTAAAACGGATGGTGAGTATATGACGAAATCTCAATGTAATCGTCCATATTCAATCCAATAAAATCGGTAGCAAAACTTTTGGGTGTGTAATTTTTGCCGTTGTATTCAAAGCTCTGCGGAACTGCGCCCAAATATGAATTTAATGTGGCTGCAATGGTTTCATCGCACACTGTATTTAATTTGATTTTTTTATTCTCAACAACGGCATCCACCTGCTGTTTTAACAGGTTATCCATTTCGCTGTGTACATGTTTTGTTTCGCCATATTCCAAACCGCGGTAAACCGATTCGGGAACGATACCATATTTTCTGATTACGTTGGTAACATCATGAAAAGCGCCACCTGCAGAAAAACTCTGGTCGCCGTGCAACCTGATATATTTTTTTGCCTTTTCTGAATAAGTCAGCCGCACAACAAACATTTCAGAAAGGTCAATTTCCGGCTTTCCCAACCGCAACAATTCCGATTCCAGAAACGATAAAGTCGAGAACGACCAGCATGTTCCGGTGCGATACTGATCTTTAACAGAAGTGGACGGCAAAACATTTTCATCTTCAAAAATGTATCCGACCTCAGCTTTATCTCCTTTTTCTTTATCTGTGGCAAAACCAAATGATGTAAATACAGCCGCAAAAACTGCGGTTACCAACACGCGCAAATTCATTTTAATCTATTTAAAAATGTTTTTTTGATGAGCGTCAAAAATAGAAAATAAAATATTCCAACCGCTTATTTTTCAATTTTTTAACAAAGAGAATTGAAAATTTCGGCTCGACAATTTCAATTAAGTGTCTTTTATCGCAGTTGTTCAGTTAGGGTTCAAATGAAGGATACTGGTTACCGGAATTTTATTCAGGGCTCGTCCACCTTTGAATAATGTTTTTTTTGGAGTACGATTATCAATTTCAAAGGGGGATTCAGGGGGATTTGGAGCACAAAAACAGGTATGTAAGCAAAATTTCCTGATTTCCAGATTCCCTGCCCGTAGGATCAGGCGGTCTTCTTTGTTTTTGATTATACAGGTAATTTGAATTTT
>DATITY010000681.1:0-1893 GCA_035467235.1 Draconibacterium sp.
TTTCATCGTTGCGATATTCCGGTTGGAAGCCCACTGAAATCTGCTGCACCGGCAAAACCTGCAACTGTGCAAACTGCTCCGCAAATTAACAGAACGGGAATGGCGCCAACATTGGAAAATGCAGCACGCCTTAATAATTCCCGGACAAACAATGCAACCGCTCCAACAGTAGCTAATGCAACTCCGCCAAAACTGAACCCACCACACGGACAACCATTTCATCGTTGCGACATTGCGGTTGGAAGTCCGTTGCCGTAAAATCATATTCTGTCACTACAAATTCTATCAGACAAGAAGGGTAGGGAATTTCACTGTAATTACGGGTTCATTTCGGCAAAAATTTAATTTTTGAAATGAAAGCTGAATAATTGCCATTTAATCAACACCACAAGTTCGACAGAATTTTCTGTCTTAAATTATGTGGTTCTATATTCGTGAATCTCAGTAAATTCAGGTATTTCAAAGAAAAATATTCTTTTTTGCATTTGACATTCAGGTTTTAAAAAGTTAAGTTTGAAAAAATAGATTGAATAATCATTCTATTATCTGCACTATTTTTTGATTACATAACGTATAAAAACAGGGGCAAATAAATATTTTTAAATGACAAAAGAAGAAACAATTTTTTATCAACCCCGAAACTATAATACAATTTCAATCTGGAAAGATGTAACGCCGGAGGAATGGAATGATGCTGCCTGGCAAAAACGAAATTCAATCCACTCGGTTGAAGAGCTCGAAAAAGTAATCAGGCTAGATCCATATCAGAAAAAGGAAATTGAAAGGACTGTTCAAACCCTGAGAAATGAAGGCAAAGAACCCCTTCGGATTACACCTTATTATGCCTCGTTAATGAGCGAAGACCCGTTTCACCCTAAAATGCTGCCGGGTGAAAAATCACAAAAACGGCTCGATCCGATTTTCTGGCAAAGTGTTCCAACACCAGCAAATTTGCTTTTCCACGATACCGGAAAAGAAGGGGCAATGAGCGAAGGCTCGCGGAGTTACGGTGCGGCTTACCAGCGTTATCCAAACAGGGTGGCCCTGTTTGTAGCTAAAAATACAAGCTGTGCCTCGTATTGCGTTCATTGCCAGCGGGCAAAGTCACTGGATGGTACGGTTGACATGAGCAGCGCCGAAATCGACAGGGGAGTGTTTTATATCGGGTTCAATAAAAATATTAACGAAGTGCTTGTTACCGGCGGCGACGCACTTATGATTAGCAAACACAGATTGCAATACATTTTGGAGGAGCTCAGCCGGATAAATCATCTGAGAGTAATCAGGATTGCAACCCGCGTCCCCGTGGTTTTACCAATGGGAATTACCGATGAAATTCTTGAAATGATAAAAGTTTCGGCCAATAAATTTTCAGTTGGGCCCGAAAAATATGTTTATTTTATGACACACATCAACCATTATCAGGAAATAACAAAAGATATGGCCGCCGCAGTAAAAAAAATTACCAACCATGGTTTCACCATCAGAAACCAAACCGTTTTATTAAATCATGTAAACGACTATTACAAAACACTGGCTGAAACTTTCAGAAGAATGTTCTGGATTGGAGTTCATCCGTATTACCTGTTGCAATGCCACAAGGAGAAAGGGATTGTTCATTTTATCACGCCTATTCAGATTGGCAAAATTTACATGAAATATTTGCAGGGATGGATGTCGGGAATTACTGTTCCGCGATATGCCGTTAATATTGAAGGTGGCGGTGGAAAAGTATTGCTGATGCCGTCAGGGCACGATACGCTGAACCTGGAGGCAAGAATAGATGACAAAATTTCGGAAAGTTCAGCAACGGTTGTTACCTGGGATGGAAAGGAACTTGTAAATTATGAAGCGCTGGGAAGGGCTAAACAAAAGGAGTTTGATGAGGCGGTA
>DATITY010000682.1:0-2166 GCA_035467235.1 Draconibacterium sp.
GGTTTTGACATCGCGGGGATAAACATGGATTTTGCGCCGGGAGGAGCTTCAAAACGGTACCAGCCAAACTGTCCTTTTTGCTGTGGATTGCAATTGTATGGCAACACTGATGGATTCAAATACCAATTGGTTGACAGCGGAACTGACTGTTTCCAACCCGACACAGCCTGACCATCCATAAAAACAAAGACAGCCCGGCCAACATTGTTGTATTTCAACAATACAGGATTGTTTCCCACGGACAATTCAACCGCCTTGGTTTCCCGATCAACCAACCGATGGTTGAGGTAAATTTTAACGGGTAAAAGTCCTGATTTTATAATTTCAGACTGCATTGGCCGGGCCGACGTAACTGTTGACCACAAATAATACACTGAACCTTCGGGCTCGGGTTTAAGCGGATAGATGGGGCGGGCTGCCCATATCGAACGATCGATACTGCCCAGGGAAATCAATTCATCATTTATAAAACCTTTTAAACCATGGTAACCCTGATGCCCGGCATCATCTTTTAAACCCCAACGCCACGAAAACTCATAAGGTTTCCAGAAATATTTTTTGCCATTTATTTCAACAGGTTCATTGGGATTGATTTGTTTCAACGCAGACAATTTCGCTTCAACATCTACCGAATCCAAATCGTCCGGCAGTGGTCCAAGTTTCCAGAATTGCTTCCCGTATGAAACCGAAGCATCAGCCCAGTTGCTATCGTTAAAATCAGATTTTTGCCAGTCGGAACGTGCGGCAGTTTCCGGTGCAAACTTCATTTTCCAAACCTCAATGCCCAATTTGCCATCAAAAGCAGGCAGACGGTAATCGCCAAACTGATTATCAAGTGTTGGTTTCAACTCAAATTCCCAGTTATTGTCGATAACCAACTCTTTGATTTCATTCTTCAAGGCTGAGGCTGTTTCAATTTCCGGTTTTCCAGGACTGAAAACAATCAATTGCGGTTCAATCTTTTCGAGCGGAAGTTTGATTGTTGTTCCCGTTTCGTATACTGCGAAAACCTTTAATGGACTGACGTCTCCTGTCCACGGATTCCAGAGTTCAACTTTCCCTGTACAACTGAAAAAACATTCGGTTCCTTTCAGAAGGCCATAAACGAAATACAAATCGCGTTCACCCACTTTTCGATGCAGCACATTGGAAGCCTGATTTCCGGATAGAACTTTAAAATCGGGCTGAATAAGACTGGTAATTACATTTTTCACCTCCAGCGGATGATGAATAAAGATTCCTGTACCACCTGATGCACTCTTCCGCGAATATGTTTTTGTGGTATCCAGCTTATCAGCACTGGTTATTCCGAACATTTCACCTACCATCGACTGAAGTTGGTCATCGTTCCCTCCGACCCGATCACTGACATCGGGAAGTGCGCCAACTGCCAGTACGATTCCTCCTGAACGATAAAATTCAAGCGCTTTTTCAATCGTTGAATAACGCACTGCCGACATTGCCGGCAATACCAGAACTTTGTATTTTTCGCCGCTTACATTCAATTCTTTGTCCCGAATCCGGCAACGATCCAAAGATTCAAAGTCCATAAAATCGAAATCAATTCCGGCGGGATAAATATCGCGGGCAATATCAAAAGCAGTGTTTACCGATTCTTTTCCATTCAGGTTTGCCTCCACCGGAGCAACCGGATAAATCACTGCCACATCGCAGCGATGATGACCTTGAGAAAGCACATAACTGAGCCTTTCCGAACATTTCAGGAAATCGCTCATATTTGCCCAATAGGGTTGCCGCCAGTGATTGTCGGGCGCAGCCCATTCCCACCAGCTTCCATGTGTGGTGTAATATAGTCCGTGCAGGCTAAGTAAGTTGTGCCCCATCGCGAAATTGGCAAACGTAGCATCGGCCACTTCTTCGCTGCTGGTTCCCCAGCCGCTGCCATAAAATCCTTCGAGCCAGGTGCGGGGACGTTCGTAAAGGTGAGCAATAGAACTCGCCACTTTATTTTTGATGATGTCGCGTCCCAAACCGGGCTGGTCATTACCCGGCCCCGACATCCAGCGTTGCGTGCGGAAATAATCGCCAAACTCGGTGACATCGCGTCCACGCCCACCGTGATCGCAGCCAAACAGCATTCCTCTGCTTGTGTGCCAATCATATAACGGTTTAAAAAATCCATCCTCGGAAAGACTGACCATCACA
>DATITY010000683.1:0-10109 GCA_035467235.1 Draconibacterium sp.
AGGGAACTACATGAGTTTGTTTGTGAAAAGAGATGGCAAATACGTATGCCTGAGAGATATGAGCGCTTCAGATATGCCGGTTGAATAAAAAATATTTCATTATTTGATAAAAGAGGCTGTTCATTTTGGACAGCCTCTTTTGTTATGGTTTAATTTCAATAAAATTCTGGTAGTTATCGTCTTCTGCCGCCACCGCCACCGCCCGAAGGACGTGAGCTCATTGATCTGGAACCTGATGAGTAACTGGATCTCGATGCAGACGAAGAACTTGATCTTGCCCCGGATGAGTAGTTTGATTTGGTCCCGGATGAGTAGTTTGATGTTGACGGCCGGGAAGAGGAAGATGCGCCTTTTGACTGACTGGTTGATGGTGATACAGATGCGCGGTTTGAAGCGGAAGTACCTCCTGACTGCCGGGTAGAGGGTGTTGCAGTCGCCCGGTTCGAAGCAGAAGTTGCCCCTGATTGTCGCGTTGATGCCCTGTTACCGCCATAATTCCCATTTGTTTTATTATGGTTCACCGTATTCGAACTGTTTCTTGAATTATTGTAATTGTTGAAATTATTCTCATTATGAATATAAACATTATTACCACCACCATAATGACCACCATAATAACCGCCATGGTGGTAATAATTATTATGGCGGTAAATGCCAACTGCCATTACCGTAAATGCCGCAAAGTAGGGTGGATAATAACCATAATAATATGGCGGATAATAGGGCACATACACCGGCGAATAAACATATTGAACAACAGGTATTGTTTCAACCACCACAACTGTGGTTGTTGCAGGAACACTCACCGTAACAGGATTGTCGCCGGTATAGGCAGGATTGGCGGTAACTGAAGGTGTTGGAGTGGTTTTTGGTTCAATTACATAATCTTTCCCGTACAAATCGGGATCACCAACAATTTGCAATGTCATTTTCCCATCCTTGTCCTTATCAAGCAATATTACAGCTACATCCTGCATTTCCTTTTCACTGATATCAACCTGGAGAACAAATGAAAAATCATCATCTTTTTGCTTTGTGGTGACCTTGATAAAATCAACTTTTTCATCTAAGTTTAAATCAAGATTATTAATCCCCGTTTCTTTCAGGTTTAAAGTTTTTTCAAATTCCTCTATTGTCTTTGATTTCTGAAAAAGACTCAATACAGCATAAAGATCAAGGTTGTCTCCCGGCAAGCCCAATGCCGGTGCTTCAATCTCTGTTTGTCCCTCTGTTTGTGAATAAACAGGCAAACTTATCAGGCAAATTGCCAATGCGAATAACGATAGAAAACTGTATTTCATGATATTATGGTATTGTTATGAATGATTTCGAACTCAAAATTACAAAAAATAAAATAAGATCAGATATAAAATGGAAAGGGATGTTGATTACGGATTTATTTCTTCTGCTCATATTAAACAACTGCGATACCGGTTTTATAATGAGTTTAAAAAATCAAATCCCAAACTGGTTGAACTGATGAAAACAGACCAATTTTTAAATCAAGATAAACAGATAATATTAAACGTCTCCGTTTAGCATTGTATCGTTATATTTCTTAAAATTATTTCGACAGAACTCGATAAAATCCAACCAATCCTGTTAATTCATATCTTTGAAATCAAAACAACTTAAATTTAACCATTATGACTGAGAAAAATCAAACAACGAACATTTACGACACCTCTATCCGGCTTTTATTTCTGGCCTTGATTGTAGCCTGGTGTCTGATGCTGGTTCTTCCTTTTGTGAGTATTATTTTGTGGGGTGTAATTCTGGCGATGGCTTTTTCACCGCTTCATAACACAATTACCAAATGGCTGGGAGGGAGGGCCAAACTCTCATCAGCTCTGATTGTTTTAATTTGCCTTGCAATCATTTTTATACCGGGCTGGCTGTTTATTGATTCAGTAATTGAGGGAGTAAAGAGTCTGAAAGCCAGTTTTGACGCCGATACACTTACCATTCCGCTTCCATCAGAAAAAGTGAGATCATGGCCTTTAATCGGGGAGAGGATATTCGCAGCCTGGAGCGCTGCATCTGCCAATATTCAGGATTTTGTTTTGCAACATAAGGAACAAATTGCAGAATATGGCCAGAAATTTCTAAAAGGATTTCTGGGCATCATTGGTACGGCTTTCCAGTTTGTAATTTCCATCATTATTGCAGGTGTTCTTCTGGTGGTAAAGGGAGCCAACGAATCGGTGCGTAAATTTTTCAGGAAACTGGCTGGCGATAAAGGAGACGAATTTGCTGATGTTGCCTACAAAACTGTTGGTAATGTAGTTAAAGGGATTTTGGGAGTTGCTTTTATTCAGGCATTCCTGATTGGATTGGGTTTCCTGTTTGCAGGAGTTCCTGCCGCTGGTTTGTGGACGCTGTTGGTATTTATGTTCGCAGTGCTTCAATTACCGCCAGCCATTATCGTTCTCCCGATTATTGTCTGGTTGTTTTCGGCTATCGAAACCACACCTGCGATTATTTGGACCATTTATCTATTGATTGCAGGTCTTTCCGATAACATTCTGAAACCAATCCTGCTTGGGCAGGGAGCGCCGGTTCCGATGCTGGTTATATTCCTGGGTGTTATCGGAGGATTTATTCTTTCCGGATTTATTGGATTGTTTACAGGTGCAATTGTAATTTCGCTGGGATATAAACTTTTTGTGGCGTGGCTTGATTGAGGAATATGAGTGAAGATAAAACTGAAAACGCTGAAATTGCAAAGGAAGAAGCGCCAAAAGAACCGGTTGTTCAACCCGTTCAAAAAAAATCGCCGGTTAAAATCATCACGCTGATTGTGCTGGTAATTTCGATGTTGTTTCTGGCATGGTACGTACTGTCCGACCGGCATGTGCCTTATACCGATCAGGCCAGAATCAACGGTTTGATGGTTCCGGTTTCGCCAAATGTTTCAGGCTATCTGACAGCAATTAATGTGGGACTTCATTCAGAGGTTAAGCCGGGAGATACACTTTTTCAAATCGACAGAAGGCCATATTTATTAGCGATTGAAAAGGCCGAGGCCAATCTCGATAATACAGCACAAAATGTGGCAGGGAAAACAGCTTCGGTAAAAGCTGCAGCTGGTCGTTTGGGAGTGGCGCGCGCACAGCTCGAACGGGCACAAAGGGACTGGAACAGGGTTCAAACCGTACTGAAGGAAAATCCGGGTGCATTATCACAGGCCGACAAGGACCAGTCTGAAACTGGTTTGATGACAGCAACCGAACAGGTTAGTTCCGCTGAGGCTGATTTGGAACGTGCCGAACAAAATCTGGGAGTTTCGGGCGATGAAAATGCAGAGTTAAGGGCTTCGGTTAAAGCGCTCGAGCAGGCGCAACTTGATTTGGCTTACACTTCAATTATTGCATCATCGCCCGGTTATATCGAAAGTTTCAGTATTGATCTTGGTTTTTATGCAGCGGCAGGACAACCCATGGCTACACTTGTTTCCAATTCGCACAACTGGATTCAGGCCGATTTTAAGGAAAACAACATTTCGCTGATGAAACCCGGAAACAAAGTGGAAATTTCGCTGGATATCAATCCGGGTAAAATTTTTACAGGCGAGGTTCGAAGCATTGGTTATGGCGTAAGCACGGGAAATACAAACAGGGGAGACCTGCCCAGTGTTTCAGGCGCTCAGGGCTGGCTGCGCGATCCGCAGCGTTTTCCTGTAATCATCTCCATCGACGATAAAACCATCTTTCCACAATTGCGTCATGGCGGTCAGGTTGATGTTGTAGTGTTTACAGATGAAAAGGGTGGATTGCTTAACAGACTTGGAAGATTTAGGATCAGGTTAATCAGTTGGTTATCGTATGTCAGGTAAAACCGTTGCAATCAATCATTCGGCAGCCTCAGTCAGTGAGTTAAATCCGTTACTGCGTTATGCTTTTGGTTCAACCATCATTATGCTTGTGGCAATGAGCTTAAATTACACACTGGCCTATTTAACACCTGTTCTTGCACTTACTTTTCTGGCTCCCGGTGCGAAACCGCCAACAATAAAAACCACTTTGCTTTTTTTAATGATAATTGCTGTTACCAGCATGACCGGAATCATTTTCAGCAGGTTCTTTCTTGAATACCCGCTGGTGTTTATGCCGCTGCTGATTCTAACGATTTTTCATATTTATTATACCACTTCGCTACAGCACATGAAAGTGTGGTTTCTCATTTCACTGTTGTTAATTCCGATGATTTCGCAGCAGTCAATGCAGTTGGGAAGCGTGGTTGCAGTGAATCTTTTTGTGAATGCTTTACTTGCAATTTCGCTTGTTTGGCTGGTTTATTTTATTTTTCCATTTAAGGAAGCAACTTATGAAGTTAAAAAGGCTTCTGCTGCGATACTTCCGTCAGCCCGAATCAGGTTTATTTCTGCCGGTAAGAAAATGCTGGTAATCATGCCGGTTCTTATCTCTTTTTTTGTATTCAACTGGACAAACGCTTTGCTGGTACTCATTTTTGTTTCCATTCTCTCAATGAATCCCGCTTTTGCAAATAAAAAAGCAGGAATGGCGCTGATTATTGCGAATCTGGGTGGTGGACTGGCCGCCATTGTTGCCTATAACCTGCTGACTGTTGTCCCCAACATTATTTTTCTTGGATTACTGACTTTACTGACAGGATTGTTTTTTGGTGAAAAGCTTTTCAGCGGCAAACCACTTTCAGCGCTTTTTGGAACAGCTTTCTCCACCTTTTTGCTGATTCTCGGAAATGTGACTTCCTTTATCGGCGAAGCAGGTGAAATGGTCTGGACACGTATTTTTCAACTTGCAATTGTTGTGGTTTATCTGGTGACAGGATTCTTCCTTGCCGATCATTTTATTACTGCTGATAAAACTGAAATAACACGAAATGGTGAAATCTAAACTCTATATTAAATCAGTTTTCAGCATCTGGCTAAAAGTATTCCTTGTTGCAATATTATTGTATTCCTGCAAAGTGGGACCCAATTATTTGAGAACACAACCAACACTTCCTGAAACTTACCGTCAGGTTTTACCTGCAGATACAGCCATTGTCAATATTCCCTGGTGGGAATTATTTGGCGATACGGTTCTGGTTAATCTCATCAACGAAGGTCTCGAAAATAACAAACAATCGAAAACAGCGCTTGAAAGGATTGAAGAAGCACGTTTGGCTCAAAGAATTGTAAGGGCCGATTTATATCCAAAAATAAATTATGCAGTGGGTGGAAGTTCAACTGTCAGTTCAGGTTCATCATCAATGATCAACGATTACAAAGGGGCTGTTGATGTTTCATATACATTCGATATCTGGGGACGGGTAAGCCGGTTGGAAGAAGCCGCTGTTGAAGAATACCTGGCCACGGAAGAAGCTTACCGTGGCTTACAGCTCATGCTTGTTTCCGATATCGCCAGTGCGTATATTACTCTTCGGGATATCGACAACCGGTTACTGATTTCAGAAAAAACCGCTGAGACCTGGAAAGCCAACCTCGACATTGTGCTGGCCAGGCAAAAGGCAGGATTTGTGAGTGAAGTGGATTTGAACATGGCAAAAATACAATTGCTGGAAGCTCAGACCGCCATCCAATCATTTACCCGGTTGCAGCGTCAAATGGAAAATGCCATTTGCCTGCTTTTGGGAAAAACTCCCGAACCAATTACCCGCGGAATGAAACTACAGGAACAAATTTCAGTACCCGAAATTCCGGTTGGTCTGCCTTCGTATCTCCTCGATAGGCGGCCGGATGTGTTACAGTCGGAACGGATGCTTCATGCACAGACTGCCAGAATTGGCGCAGCAGAAGCTTTAAAATATCCGCAGTTTACCATTTCTTCCGACCTGGGAATGAGTTTTGTAAATCCGGTAAATGGATTTGCCGCCCTTGGAGCACAAATTCTCGGACCGATTTTCAATAACAAAGCAAACATTAACCGGATTGAAATAGAAAAATCGAGAACGATACAAATGCTGAACCAGTATGAATTTACGGTAATCAATGCTGTTCGTGAGGTTGAAGATGCAATGATTGCCGTGAAAACCTATCAAAACGAATTCGAATTACGCAGTGAGCAAATGACTGCATCCAACGAAGCAATGCGTTTGTCGTGGGTGAGGTATGAAAGTGGTCTAACCAGTTATCTCGAAGTTTTGGATTTGCAGCGGTCTTCGTTTTCATCGCAGTTAAAAGCTTCAGAAACATTGCAATACCAACTTATTTCAGTAGTTCAGCTTTACCAGGCGTTGGGTGGGGGATGGATTGAGTAAAATAAGGATTAAAACCTGTACCCAACACGCACCAAATACCTGAATCCAACACTCTGCGTGTTGTATGTACCATCTTTGCTAAACTCACCGGGTTCTATCACTTTATCGTACCCCGGAATTTTATCAGCCAGAATTTCGTTCAGCTTATCAAAAAATTCTGATTGTTTATCCGGATCCATGTTAGTACCAAGTTCCGCTTTCACACCATAAAAGCCAAAACCGGGCCCCATTAAAATCAAATCAAGCGCTACCCGATCCCAGAAAATAAACTGATAACCCAGTTCGGCGCCAATGGTATGAATGTTTAAAGTAAGATTGGTATAAACCTCATCGATACGTCCATCATTTTCAAGCATCCACGAATTTTCACGATTCATGTGATTGTAAGTGTAAAACGGTGCCAGGTAAACGCCACGGGGAGCGGCATGCCTGTTTTCCTTCATTAAATAGAAACGGTAATCGGTCGAAAAGTGAAATCCTTTGTCCTTGTAATCTGTATTCAATCCCAGCGAGTCCGCCAGGTCACCTCCGAATTTTGGGATAGAAAATTTTCCGACAGTGACCGTAAACGACTGATTATGCGGCAATACGCGCTCGTATCCAATGGTTCTAAATTGTGATGAAATAAGAGCAGGATTACTTACAGTTAACATTATTGAGTTTTTACGCACTTTCTTTTCTTTTACCGTAACCGGCAATGATTCTGTTGCGACATTCAATAACGAGTCGGAGCCGGTTTTTTCCTGCCCTTTGCCGGTAAAAAACACCAGACAAAACATCAAAGTCATTAATAAGGAAAACCTGTTTAATTTTTTCATAATTCCGATTTTAAATTGTAAACTGATTTTAAATTTGCCAATGGTAATTAAGCTTTACAAATAAGGTGAAAAGGTAGTTCATTGCAAAAATATTTCAAAATTAAAACCCAAATTAACTTCCAATTTTAAAACTTAAATTCCAGCCCAAGCGAAGTTCCCCAGTCGGTTCGTACGTCAACTCCCGAAAGCGGTTCGTTGTCGGAACTGAAGAATAAACTCCCCTTTAAAAAGAAATCTTTAAATATTTCCCATTTAAAATCGCTGTTTATTTCACTTCTTACACGGCCAAACCTGTTTAAACCGGGGAATAAAAACCCTTCAAAATCAAAAGAAACCTGAGGCGTATCCATTATAAACAGCGAATATTTTAACCCAACCAATCCCTCAATGTTGTTTTGCGCCAAATCACCCGAAAACTCACGGTTGAGAGAAAATCCTGCACCAGCTTGTAATACCTGATTGTTGCTTCGAATAAAATTATAGCTGGCAGACGAATTTAATGATGTTCTCAGGTCGAGTTGAAACTCTGAATTGGTTTCGGCTAAAAGTTTGCCTTGTGCCGACCAGTTATTGGGCAACAAGCGGTCGGATGATGCACCGCCTGATTGTCGCTGAGTTGTTTCTGATCCATCGTCGGTTAAAACGATACTGTAATTTGCCGAAAAAATTGTTTTTTCCCCTTTGTAATCAATATTGCCTGAAAAGTCGAGCTGGCTCACTTCTGTTGCCTTTGTATAATTAAATCCTGCACTTAAAGTTCCCGATAACCGGCTTAATATTTTTTCTTTTAACTGAATTAATTCAACAATTGCTACAAGTTCAATCTCGCTTTTACCGCCGTCTTCATCAAGTAAAACAGACACTTTATTTTTGCCCGATGGGTACAACCTCCCATACAAAACGCCACCATTATGTTTCAAAATCCGCAAAGGATTCAGGATACATAAACTATCAACATTTTGCCATTCGATACTTACGGTTCCTACATCACTGGTTTTAAGTTTCAAAATACCCTTGTTCAGAGAAACCAATTCGCCGGTAAGCCTGTCGCCATGCTGGAAATAGACAGTATCAATTTTTGATGAAGCGGCCTTTGTTTCCTCAAAACAGGCCATCAAAAACAACGTGGTAACAATTATCAGGAATTCTTTCATTAAATTGAATAAGTATCAGTAAAAATAGAATAATTTTGAATAAAACTGGTGTTGCAATTGTAATTCAACCGCATTCGTGGTTGTTGTTTGATTGCGCATTATTAACCATGCATTGCATTTCCATCCATTTCATTTCCATGCATTTCATACATGGCTATTCACATTCAATCGCTTCGCGATTTTTTTTATCAGACGAATGGAACCCGCAGGGTTCAATGTGAATAGCCACAGGTGAAACCCGTGGAATGTGAATAACCATGGGTGCAACCCATGGAAACAAACGGCCAATGAACCGGCAACCCCGAACCGGGGTTGAATCACGAACAAACAAATAACAACATTCAACCACATTCGTGGTTGTTGTTTGCGATTGAATATTTATAAACCATGCATTGCATACATGGCTATTCACATTAAATCGCTTCGCGATTTTTTTTATCAGACAAATGGAACCCGCAGGGTTCAATGTGAATAGCCACAGGTGAAACCCGTGGAATGTGAATAACCACGGGTGCAATCCATGGAAACAAATGGCCAATGAACCGGCAACCCCGGAATGGGATTGAACAGGATATTAACGATGAGGCAATTGTAATTCAACCACATTCGTGGTTGTTTTTGATCGTACATTATAAACCATGCATTGCATTCATGGCTATTCACATTCAATCGCTTCGCGATTACAAAAACGTTCAATATATTTGTTCCAAATCATCTTTGTTATTCATTGTAAAATCAATATTATGAGTACCTACACGCAAATTCTCTATCAAATTGTATTTAGCACCAAAAACCGGGAACAAACCCTCATAAAACCATACCGTGATGAACTCTATAAATACATTTGGGGAGTCCTGAAAAATAAAAATTGTCATTTATACCGTATTGGCGGAGTTACAGACCATGTTCATATTGTTACACATATTCATCCATCAATTTCACTGGCATCGTTGGTAAAAGATATTAAATTGGCCAGTTCAGGATATATAAAATCGCATAATTTGTTTCCTGATTTCAATGGTTGGCAGAATGGATACGGAGGTTTTACCTATTCCTTTAAAGATAAAGACAAATTAATTGAATACGTAAAAAATCAGGAAGAACACCACAAAATAGTAACTTTCAGAGATGAATTAATAGAATTGCTTAAAGAGCACGGAATTGAATTCGACGAAAAGTATCTGCTGTAAACTTTTGGAAATCGCCAAACTATCCGTATAAATTGCCATTAAGCAGGGTGAAGATGCTGCCATGCGGTAAATCGAAGAAGCCCGATGAGCTTGAATCTGAAGTGTGCCGGGCATGCTGTTGACCAAAAAGGTGGAAGTCCTGACGGAGCCGAATAACCGGAATCCGATAGCCGAAAGCAAGGGTGTCCGCAGTGATGTGGAATCTGAAGGCAGCCGTAGGCAAAAGTTTGACAAGACGAACAGAAACCTGATACAAGGCCTGTTTTCCTGGGTAATTGAGCTTCGAATCAAGATGCCCGATAGTTATACGGAGGGGAAAGGGGTAAATCAGGCTTGTTGAACGGAAAGGGCAACAGCTTACCCCGGGAGGTCTTTACGGGTTCCCGGAGAAGGGATAATCAATCGGGTAACCGTGCGACGAAACCGTAAAGAAGTCAGCAGAGGGCATATTAGGTGAGGACACGAGCCAACACAGAGAGTTGGAGGACTCACGAAACACTGAAGGCCTGAATCTATTAATAATTAAAGGCGTAGCAAAGATGCGTAAAGACAGTAACCGACACAAAAACGAAGGATGTGAGCAACTAAAATTGTTTACCATTCACGGAGAATCTGCCGTTAGCCAGACCAGCGGAACTGGAAAGGCAAACGGGCCAGAAGCCGGGCTGTTTTCGAGATTGGAGCAACAACGTGCTTTAACCGAA
>DATITY010000684.1:0-9168 GCA_035467235.1 Draconibacterium sp.
GGAAATTCAACCGCAACCACAACCGAAAATATGCAGAATGTATGGCCGAAACTGAAAGCCATGAACCTGAACACCGTTTTAGTTCCTGTTTACTGGGAATTAATTGAACCCATGGAAGGACAATTTGAATTTTCACTCTATCAGCAATTGATTGCGGAAGCCAGAAAATACAATTGGAAAATCATACTGCTTTGGTTTGGCACCTGGAAAAACAGCATGAGCAGCCATGCACCATCCTGGGTAAAACTCAACCTTGAAAAATATCCAAGAGCAAAGGATTCAACAGGTAGAAACCAGGAAATTCTGAGTTCGTTTAGCAAAAATATTCTTGAGGCCGATTCACGGGCATTTGAAAATCTGATGAAGTTCATCAAAGATTTTGACGGTAACGACCATACCGTAATTATGGTGCAGGTGGAAAACGAAATTGGTATGCTGCCTTCTGCACGCGATTTTCAGGAGTTGGCGGAAGAAGCATTTAAAAAACCTGTGCCCGCTGATTTAATAACCTATATGGAAGTTAACAAGGAAAAACTGGTGCCCGAATTTTTACAAATATGGAAAGACAATGGATTGAAAACCTCGGGCAACTGGGAGGAGATATTTGGGAAAGGTCTCCATACCGACGAAATTTTCATGGCTTATTTTTATTCAAAATTTGCCAACCAGGTTACCGGAGCGGGGAAAAAGATTTACCCGCTGCCCATGTTTGTCAATGCAGCTTTAAACCGGCCGGGCGTTGAACCCGGTAAATATCCGAGTGCCGGTCCTCTGCCCCATTTAATGGATGTATGGAAAGCTGGCGGGACAAGCATTGATTTTCTTTCTCCCGATTTTTATAATCCCGATTTTAAGTACTGGTGCGATTTATACACACGGCAGGGAGATGTATTATTTGTTCCTGAACATGTTTTTGACAAAACGGTTGCGGCAAAAGCACTCTTTACCATTGCCAATTACGAAGGACTGGGTTTTTCGCCGTTTTCAATTGAATCAGCTGTAAATCATGAAGAAGACCAGCTGGGAAAAATGTACAGCCTTATCAGCGAATTAACTCCTTTCATTACAAGTCATCAGGGACGAGGGAAAATCAAAGGCGTTTTGCTGAGTAAAAGCAATCCCGAAACCATTCTTCTTTCAGGTAAATACGAACTTACCTGCAAACACGACTATACTTTAAGCTGGACTCCCGGTCCCCGAACCGATGAGTGGCCCGCAGTTAGCGCTATGATTGTTCAAACCGGTGAAAATGAGTTTTATGTGGCAGGAACAGGAGTGGTTATAACTTTTAAACACATTGATGATAAGACTAAAAACGTGGGTTTGCTTAAAGTTGACGAGGGAAAATTCGATAACGGCATTTGGAAAGTAAAACGCCATTTAAACGGCGATCAGACTCACCAGGGCAGGCATGTCAATATTCCTGCAAATCAAACCGCTGTTCAAAGAGTAGAATTGTATTTATATTAACATCCTAATTTTTTCAAAAACAATAAAAACCGGCGATGAAGAAAATTGTCTTGCTTTTTCTTTTTTGTTTTTCCCTGATTTTGAATGCACAAATACATCTGCCAAAGCTGATTTCCGACAACATGATACTTCAACGAGACAAACCTGTGAAAATATGGGGTTGGGCTTCCCCTGGCGAAAAAATTGAATTGAAATTCAACAAAAAATCGTTTAAAACTACCGCTGGCAAAGACGGAATCTGGCAGTTCAAACTGCCGGCACAATCTGCAGGAACCGGTTTTGAAATGATGTTAAGAGGGAAAAATGAAGTTATCATTAAAAACATTGCTTTTGGTGATGTTTGGCTGTGCAGCGGGCAATCGAATATGGTGTTGAATATGGAAAGGGTGAAAGAGAAATATACGGCAGACATTGCAGCAGCCAATTACCCCGATATCCGTAACTTTTTTGTACCAACTCAAACCGAATTATCCGGTCCTAAAGATGACTATTCGCAAGGCGCGTGGAAATCGGCAAATCCAACTGATGTACTTGGATTTGGTGCAGTTACCTACTTTTTTGCACGCGATATTTACGAAAAATACAAGGTTCCAATCGGAATTATTAACAGCAGCGTTGGTGGTACTCCAATTGAAGCCTGGATTAGTGAAAATGGATTTGCCAATTTCGGAACCATTAGAGAAACCATCAACAGAAACAAAGACACGAATTATGTAAATTCATTCAATAAAAATATACCGGGCATTCCCGATAATCAAATTAACGATTCAGGACTGCTTGAACACTGGGAAAGCACTGACTACCAACCTAAAGGATGGCGAAACATTAATATTCCAGGTTATTGGGAAGACCAGGGACTAAAAAACCTGAACGGAATAGTCTGGTATAGAAAAGAAATTGAAATTCCGGGAATTATGGCAGGTCAGCCTGCAAAACTTTATATGGGCCGCATTGTCGATGCCGATGAAATGTATGTGAATGGCATAAAAATCGGAAATATAACTTACCAGTATCCGCCCCGCCGGTATGAAATTCCGGCCAATGTGTTAAAAGCCGGCAAAAACACTTTTGTAATTCGAGTAACAAATACGGCAGAAAAAGGTGGTTTCGTTCCCGACAAACCCTATTTTCTTACTGCCGGCGGTGAAGAAGTTGACCTGAAAGGAACGTGGCAATATAAAATTGGTGAAGTTTTTCAACCTTCAGAATTTCAGAATTTTAACAGTGAATTAGTTCGTCAGAATCAACCGACAGCGCTTTATAATGCAATGATTGCTCCTGTTTTAAATCAACAGATTAAAGGATTTTTGTGGTATCAGGGCGAAACAAATGCCGGTAAACCAGAAGATTACGATGCATATTTGCCCGCTTTAATAACCGACTGGCGTAACAAATGGAACAACGACAGTCTGCCGTTTTTGTATGTACAACTTGCAAATTTTCAGGATATTGATTTTACACCCACGGAAAGCAACTGGGCAAGATTAAGGGAAGCACAGTTAAAAGCCCTTTCAGTGCAAAATACCGCCATGACAGTTACCATCGATCTTGGCGAATGGAATGATATCCACCCGCTCAATAAAAAAGATGTTGGAAAAAGACTGGCACTTTCTGCCCGGAATTTAGCTTACGGCGAAAAAGAACTGGAATATTCAGGTCCGATTCTCAAACAAACCGTTATTGAAAACGACAAAATAATATTGCAATTCAGTAAAACGGCAGATGGAATAATTTCAAATGATTCGGAAGAATTACGCTGGTTTTCGATTGCCGGGTACGATAAAAAATTTGTGTGGGCAAAAACACGGATTACCGGAAAAGACAAAATTGAGGTTTGGAACGAAACCATAAAACACCCGCAATATGTGCGTTACGCCTGGCAGGACAATCCTGAAGATGTGAATTTTTACAATTCAGCAGGATTACTGGCTTCACCATTTCGCACAGATATTGAAGTATTTAAGCAAATATTCATTAACAAGAATCAGCGATGAAATTAAAATGTGCAATGCTTTTCTGAAATCAATTGATGGAAAAGACAAGCGTACATTTGCCTTTACCTGCGGGAATAAAAAAGTGGCAGAAGGCGAATTTATTCAATCGTTTAAAAACGATTTTGCAGCCGCCCGGTCAGTGCGTCATGAAATGCACAGTTTTTCTGAAATCAACCTGATGGTTGTTGACTATTACAGCATGAACGGACAAACCGGCGCTGAAATGACTGAACTGGTTGAGAAAGCCATTCGCGAAGGTAAACTCCTTGTATTTCTTTTTCATGGTGTTGGCGGGGGACACTCACTTAATGTTTCCAGCGAAGCGCATCGCCAATTGGTGTGGTATTTAAAGGAGAATGAAAAAGACATTTATATTGATACAATGCTTGGAGTTGCAGAAAACATAAAATCGTTAACCAAATAATATTCACGGTGATTAACAAGTCAATATCCGTGTAATCTCAGCCATAGATTTATGTTGCTGTAAAAACTTTCTTAAGTGGTTAATCTTTCACCAATTACCGTACTCGAAAGTTGATCGTGAAATAATTTCTTTGTTTTTTTAAATCTGAAATATTGAAATATCAGAGCAATGAATACAGTAACAACATAGAAATATCCAACTATCGTTCTAAGTATGTTTCTGCCCAAAGCCCTGAAAAATGTAATAGGTTCACCTGCTCTGTCAGTAATTTGCAACTTCAAAATGCGTTTACCCAGTGTGCCCCGCCATTTGGATGATTCCATTTTTGCATTAATAATAAAATAAGTGCAAAAACCAATTAAAAAAATAAAAAATATTTCAGTGTCGGTTAAGTCTTCAACATTTGGATCTTTTACTAAAAATGCAAAAAACATACTCAATAATATGGTGAAAATAAAAACAGGAATCATAATTAAATGATCGAGCACAAAAGCACCTAACCGCTTCCACAAAACTTTTTTGTAATATTTTTTTCGCCAGTCAACTTCAATGGGAATAACGGTTTTTTGATTTTTTGATTGTGAATTGTCTTCATTGTTTGAAAAGCTTATAACGGGTTTCACTGTTTCCGCAATAATTTTCTCAGGTTCAACAGCAGGTTTAATTTCTTCAACCTGATTTGCCAAAGCAGCCTTTATTTCAGTTTCAACATTTTGAAGTTCAGGTTGAACTGAAATTGCCTTTGATTCTGCAACTGTTGCGGCTGGTTTAACTTTTTGTTCGTCAACGATTTTTTGGTCAGCTTCAGTTGACCGTTGTGCTGTTTCTTCAATACTAAACTTACTGATTGCATCGTAAATATCATCAACCACAGCCATTAACGCATCATCTTCGCTGTTCCAGAATTGTTTGTTATTCAGTGGTTGAAAATTCCTGGGTAACAAAGGCAGATTCACAAATGGAGTAGATTTCCAAAGACAGTTCCGAACCAAAATCGGCACCAGAATGGTTTCGTTTTTATTGTACCGTTCGATAACCTTTTGAGTACGTTCATAAGTTTCATCATCACTAATATAGTCGGAACTGATTAAAGCAAGCACAATATCGGCTTCCAGTAATTTTTGCTTGTATAATGTTTTATCCTCGCCCGCCGGAATTTCAAAATCACTGCAAATCTCAATCGGTATTTTCGAATTTCTTATCGCCGGCGACAGATGCTTTCTAATGGCCTGGCACTCATCTTCTTCTTCGTGTGCGGCAAGAAAGTAAACCAGTATTTTACTTCTTTTTTTGAGTGCCAGGGATTGTGCGACAGTTTCCATAAGTAGTAAATTTTAGTTCTGATAAATGGTTTATTTTATCTCTTTCTCTTCAAATATTTCTATTTAGATCTGATATGATCGACAAGCTTTTCGATTCCAACGGCAATTTCAGTGAAAGCTTCGTCGCGGTTAGCATATTCGGTAACTGGTTTGGCATTGCGCGGAAGTGCCTGCAACCTGGCGTAAGGCAAATTACTCCATTCGCATTTCCGAAGTATTACGGGGACAACATGTGCTGTACCTTCCTCATGTCGTTTCATTGCCGAGGCCAATTCCTTATCCCAGATAAAATCGGATGCATTGAAATCAATGCTTATCAGCAGTAAAATGATATTGGCTTTACTCAGTTCGGTCATAATTGTTTCGTCCCATTCCTGACCGGCAATCAGTTCCCTGTCGTTCCAGGTTTCCACTTTGCCCGAGCGTTTAAGCATTTTTAAATGTTTGTCAAGTTCTTTTTTTAACTCTTCATCTGCATGGGCATAAGAAATAAAGATGGTTACTTTTGAAGCGGTAGTATCAGTCATAATTTAATTTGATTTTATTTTTTTTTCAAATTAAAATAGTAACAGAAATAATAAGTAATTGTTTAACAACATCAGGATACAATTATTTTATTTTTTCACCTTCTTTAATTCGATTCAGATGACAAAATAATAATTCTCCGTTTTTTTCGTCGCGCAAATGAAGTCCGTTGCCTTCGCAATACCTAAAAAATTCACAATCAGCGCATTCTCCGGTTTTTAGCCAATCCCTTTTTCTGAATTTGGAATATTTGTTTTCCCAAACTTCTTTAAAACTATCCTTATAAATATTTCCCTGACCAAAGCTATCCCTCAGATTCGGGCAGGCTGAAATTGATCCGTCGATTAAAACCGATACCACATTTATACCGGCTCTGCAGAAAAACAGGTTATCCCTGACTTCACCTTCATAACCACCCAAAAATCCTTCACATCCGTAATTTATTTTTATCTCTTGCTTTTTTCTTTCGGCAGCAATAAAATCAAACACCTTTTTAAAACTTTCAGAAGAAAGCTGAAGATCTGGATTGTGTTTTGCCCTGCCCACGGGGAAAATAGTAAACAACCGCCATTCCTTAACACCAATCGAAATCAGGAGCTGTTTAATCTGGTCAAGTTCTGCAAAGCTCCGTTCGTTCACGCAGGTGACCACGTCAAATTTTAGATCGTCAACTTTTGCAAGGTACCCGATTGCCTTAATCGCTTTTTCAAAACTGTGGGGATTATTTCGCAGCCAGTTATGCGATTTTTCCAAACCATCGAGACTGATGGTGACCGCCCGCAATCCTGCATTGAGCAACGAAACAAGCCGCTGTTCAGTCAGTTGCAATCCATTGGAAACAATTCCCCACGGAAAACCGCGGTCGTACAACATTTTTCCGCAGGTTTCCAGATCGTTGCGTAGCAAAGGTTCGCCGCCGGTAAAAACAATCATGGTTTTGTTGGGTACAACAATTCCGGTTACATCATCAATTGCACCAATAAAATCATTGAATGGCATATCAGGAGTGGAAGCTTCCTTTTTGCAATCGCTGCCGCAATGAAGGCAATTCAGGTTACAACGCAAGGTACATTCCCAGAAAATGTATTCGAGTTGATGAATGGCAGCCGTATTTTTTTTGTATTTCCTGAAAAGTTCGAGTGCAATTTTTTTTCGCAGGGGGATATAGGAAGATGTCATTAATTTTTCTTTTCCAGTTTTACATTCAGCTCTTTGGTTGTCACACCGCTAAACCAATCACCGTCACCATCTTCAAATTTCGGGTCGGTAAATTTCACAACCGTATCGAGGGCAACAAATTCTCCTCCGTTTTGAGAACCATCGTCATCCATAAACTGAACTTTGTATTCCTGGTCTTTCGGAAAATCAGCAACTTCGGCGTTGTATGCACCACTTCCGTCAGTTCGTGTTACACCATTGTTTACAACGACTTTGATACCCTGAATTTCTTCGCCTGTTTTTGAAGTTACTTTTCCCGTAACCTTAAAGACGGCACTCGGTGTTCCATATTCAACCACAGGAGAACCATACATACATCCGTTAAAAATAACGGCACTGCCAATTCCCAAAAACGATATCAGATAGCTGATTGATTTATTTTGAAAAGTAAACCAGTTTTTTTTGATTTTTGGTTTCATTGTTGTTTTGTTTAACTGTTGATTATCGAATTGTTTTCGGTTGTGAAGATAGTAAAAGATTTTCTGAATGAAGTGAAAACCTGCTTCTAGTCACAATCACACCCCAATTTGTCTTTTCCCCCGTATTCAAACTGAATAGTAACATGTTCAATATCAAATTCGTCGTGAAGAATTTTGCGGACTTTTTCGCATATATCTGTTGTTGCTGAAACCTGAAGATCCTGTTCCAGATTCAAATGACATTCAAAATGCAAAAGTTTGTCGGTCAGGTTCCAAACATGAATGTGATGGATATTTTTTAATCCGTCAATTTTTTGCAGACGCTTTTGCATTTCAGCAATATCAATGTCGGCAGGTGTCATCTGCATTAAAATGGTAACCGATTCTTTTAGCAATTTCCAGGTATGAATCAGCAAATAAAATCCGATCAAAATGGTTACCACAGCATCGACCCAAAGAACATGATAAAACCAGATTAATATTGCCCCAACAATTACGGCAAGCGACGTCAATGCATCGCCTAGCAAATGCAGGTAAGCCGCTTTAATATTGATATTCTTGTTTTTTTCGCGTTCAAGAATCAATACTGAAATACCGTTGGCAACCAGACCAAGTAATCCCAGCCAGAACATCCATTTGGCATCAACAGGTTGTGGGCGAAGCAGACGTTCGATGGCTTCAAAAATCAGGTAAACCGAAATGCCGATCAGCGCGATGGAGTTGATAAAAGCCGCAAGAATTTCTGCCCGTTTAAAACCGAATGTCGATTTCAGAGTCGATGGTTTTCGGCTTAAAACCTGCGCAAACCAAGCCAGAATAACAGATACCGAATCGCTCAGATTATGGATAGCATCTGAAATCAAGGCAAGACTTCCCGAAATAATACCGCCAACAATTTGAGCTGCTGTTATTATCAGGTTCAGTATAATTGTAAATACCAGCTTAGATAAAGAAACCTGATTTGTATCGTGGTTGTGTGACATTCCCATTTAATTCTAAAACATTGTTTACTATCTTTGGTACAATTGTGAAAGAAACAAAAATACGCTGAATTATGAAAAATTATTTTTTTACGCTGATTTTCATTTTGGCCCTTGCAGGTTTTTCTTTTGGTCAGGCATCTTTAAATTATGAAATACAGGAAACGATAGACTTTTACAAGGCAAACAAGTTTATTTCCGGAGAAACAAAAAATGTACTCACAGAAAATAATATAACAGGTTCTCCTTATTTGAATAAGGATTTTGAAACAGGTACAATTTTTACAGTTCAACGAAGACAGTATGTTGGTATTCCACTGCGATACAATATTTATAATGACAACCTAGAATTTAAAAATCCGGCAGACGAAATACAGGCACTGGCAACTCCTGAAATTGTTGAAAAGGCAGTGATTGTCAATACTCAACTGATTTATTTGCCTTATTTACAGGCGAATAAAACTAAAAAAGGTTTTTTCATTGTTTTGGAAGAAGGAAAGGCATCGGTTTACTCCAAACCAGGTATCCTGTTTAAAGAACGCACAGAACCGGGTGCTTATAAAGAACCGGAACCACCAAAATTTGTCAGGAAATCCGAAGAATATTATATTCGAATTGGGAATGAACAGGCAATTTTAATAAAAAGCAAAAAAGAACTGATCGCTGCATTTCCCGACAATCAGGATAAAATCGAAAATTTTATCAGTAAGAATAAAATAAAAACCAATAAACCCGAAGGATTAAAAGAAGTAGTGATTTATTATAATTCGTTGTAAAGAAGTCATTCTTAAACAATATATTCCGTTTTAAATTTCA
>DATITY010000685.1:0-3419 GCA_035467235.1 Draconibacterium sp.
CCAGCCATTTAAACGGGCATAAAATCCGGCTGATAACCCGGCAATGCCAGCACCTACGATGATTATTGATTTTTTCATGATAATAAAGGATAGTTGATAAATTGAAATGGTATTTTAGCCAATTAAGTATAGAAAATTCATTTTTTCTTTTAGCATTATATTCCGACCATTCCTTTCTTTCTGGCAGCCGATTCGATGGTTGACAGAAAACGCGATCTCAACTGGTCGCTCATCAATGATTGTTTAACCAAAGGAATCCGAAGAAATCCGCCAACAAATCCCCGCAAAAATTTGTGACTTATCTTTTGCGGTTCACCAAAAATCTGGTTTTGAAGCGTACCTTTTTCAAGGCTTGCAAGAATTACACGTTGAAACGTGTTTTCAGGGTGAAGAACCCTTTGTTCCCTTTTTGTCAGCTTTATAGCCTGTTTATTGCACGAAAGGGCACAAACACCGCAACCAAGGCAAATGTTTTTATCAACTTTTGCCAGTTTCCTTTTCCCCGGATTTGGTCCACCTGCCGCAATCATGGTAATGGCATTTATGGGACACGCTTTTGAGCACTTTTCACATCCTGAACATTTTTCCTCATTCACTTCTGCAATAAATGTGGATGTAACAACCGTATTGGGGTATCCGTGTTTGCTAACACCAAGCAGCAAATTACAGCAGCACCCGCAGCAGTGGCACATAAAACCCACCTCTTTTTTAACATTGTCGGCAGTAAGAACCAAACCCAATTCTTTAGAACGGGCTAAATTTTCAAGCATTTCCGATTTTGAAACTTCCCTTGCAAATCCATGACGAATCATTAAATCGGCACCGGGTCCAAATGATGAACAGGTTTCCAAAGGTACGTTGCAGGTTTTCTCACCTAAGTGCAGTTTCTCGTGACGGCATGAACACAATCCGATAGAAAACTTACTTGTATTTTCAATGATGGTCCTTGCTTTTTCGTAATCAAGAATTTCCACAAACGAACTTTCGTCTATCGTTTCTTCGTGAGGTAACACGCGCATTGGTGAAACTTTCTCTCCATGTTTAAAATTAGCGGCATAAAAATCATCGCTATCGTTTAAATAATTATGGAATAATTTTGCCCATTCAGCATATCTGAGGTCTCCCCTGGTTCGCATCATGGTCATTTCAAAAATACCAACAACCATCGGCGACTGAATGTAATAGTATTTGTCATTCAGTAATATATCGAAAACCAGGCCTTTCTCGCATAAATTATCCAGGATTCGCTGTAATTCCACCCTGTCGAATTTCGTGGCAGTTGCAACCTGTTCAAAAGTTGAAAGACTGTACGACATCCTAACCAGGACTTCGGCCTCCTGTTGGGTATATAATTCTTTAAGCATTTCGAAAAGGGTTTGATTCCAGGGTGCTCGTGTTATCAAACCATCAATTTTCTTACCCAATAGGTGATAAATATCTTTTGCACTGGTATGTCCCATGACTGTTGATTTAAATCATTTAAAATTACAACATTTTGCGCTGAAATTCAACCTAATAACACAAAAAATCCGGGAGGAAACCAATTCTATGCGCTAAGCGGCTCTAAGCCGCTAAGCGCATAGAAGCCAACAGTTATTGTGTAATATTAAATGCTTCTTCATTTTTATCAATGCACCCCGAAGCCTGAATAACGACTTTTGGATTGAGGTTGGTGATTGGTTTTTCATTCTTGTAATCGCGCATCCGGCAACCAAACATGCTGATGGTACATTTCTCATTCCCGCGCACTGTCATATAATCCCACGATTGCCCGAAATTTGTCAGCGCGGAATTTCCTCCCGAAAAAGCTTCGACATTGACCAGCGAAGTGTGTCCTTTTCCTTCGATAATTATCGGATGAACATCTTCCGGTTTCTCCCCGGTGTTGGCAATAATTGAACCCTGTGAAATCTGCCAGTTGCGGTTTTTTGCGTTGTCACCGCCCTTGAAAATTCCAACAGTTACACAGTCAAAATTAAAATTGGTGAGTTGTCCATATGTTGCAGGTCCAAGCCAGATACCGCCGTAATTTCCAAACGTGAAAAGGTCCATCATTTGGGCATTGTCTGTATGGTTGATGGCGTAAGTATATTTTTGTTTTGCGACAACGGCATCAACCATCTTTTTTGGGTACTGCCCTCCCAACTGTCGCTGAATAGCAGGATTTACATGACAATGCAGGATGCGCGGAATATCGTAACAATAATCAATCCTGATGAACTCTCCTCCCAATGGGTAGCCGTGGCAATGTTCAATTAAAATTAATTCGCAGGGATGCTGTGCTGAAGCGTTAAAATCCATGGCAAGATATTCGCCGTAAAAAGTAAGGTCGCGCAATGTAACGCCCTCTGCATTTTTTGTTTGTGAAACCTGAATGGTGGCCGGATATTCAATTATTTCTTCAGCATCAGTCACACTTTGTTCCGGGTACCAGAATTGAATTCCTTTAATTTGAGTACTGCTTTCAACGGTAATAAACGGATTCTGTTTATCGCGAATCGCAAACACGCTTCCCACAGGCTGGTTTTTCTCAGGATGTTTGGTTCCCCGTGGCACTGGTCCATGAACGCCAATAAGCGAAACATTCTTTTTCAAAATCAGACCGCCGGTAACTTCGTACGGATTTTCAGATGGTTCAACAAACAAAGCTGCACCAATGGCTGCCGCCCAGTCGATGGCCTTCTGAAGATTGGTTTTATTGACGTCTGAACTATTTTCAGGGTTAACACCAAAATCGCGGATGCTTTTCATCATTTGTTCAGTGGCTGACTGAGCAAATAAAAATTGACTGGCTGATGCCAGCAACAACGTTATTGCAAATTTTAATTTCATTGACTTTTTTGTTTTAATTCCTTATTCGATTAAAAACTTCCCCTTAAAACAACTCAAAATTAACTTTATATTCGACAAAATTCCATTTACGATTTGCTGTTCGATCCCTTAATTTTGATGAAACATGAATTGAAAATTCATTTATATGAATGCAAAAAAAATACTGTCAATTTCCTTGCTGATATTTTCAATGGTTTTATCGGCTAATGCAAAAGATATTTTTTACAATATTCTCGATTTCGGTGCCAAAGGCGATGGAAAAACCAATAATACTGAGGCAATCAATGCAGCAATTGAAGCAGCCTCAAAAAGTGGTGGCGGAACTGTTTTCTTTCCGGCAGGAGATTATTTGTCGTTTACCATCCGGCTGAAAAGCAAAATCACGCTTCATCTTGATAATGGTGCGGTTCTTTTTGGCGATCAGGAAAAAGATGGCGTTGGATATGACTTGCCTGAGGAAGACACCTGGTACAAGAAATTTCAGGATTTTGGCCACAGTTACTGGCGAAACAGCCTGATTTACGGCGATAGTCTGCGCGATATTGCCATCAACGGTCAGGGAATGATTTGGGGAAAGGGACTGTACA
>DATITY010000686.1:0-9348 GCA_035467235.1 Draconibacterium sp.
AGAAAATCACTTTTGCGGATGCTGCTTTAAACGGTTTATCGAGGTTTAAAAGCATACCTAAAAAGATTAGTTCATATCATCCAAAAGCCTTTCCCTTCAACCGAAAGACAACTTGTTTCATCTTTTTAGCGATTGACTGCCGATTGAAGTTACCGTAAATTTAATTAACAATAAAGTTGAAAGTATAAAATCATTGTCCTTGCTAACGAAGGTTATCCTGAATGTTAAACAATTAAATTAAAAGGCAATGAAAAAAAGAAATTTTCTTTTAATGGCAGTTTTGCTTGCAATTGCAATTGTTGCAGTGCAATGTAAGGACGATGAAGATTTTGTGCAAATCCCGGAAATGACCTTGAAAAAAGGTAAACCAGTTCCGGCAACGGAAGTTGGCAACAATCTGTCTTATCCTGTTATCTGGGCCGAAGGTTTTACCAAAGTTTTACCTGGAACACCTCTTATGACACCGGTAACAAATGGCGTATGGTGGTATCAGTGGGGAACAAATGGTGTGGATCCAAATATCACACCGGCAAGTTGTCCTCCTGATCCTGATGCGGATAATATTGAATTAAATCCAGATGGACTTCCATTGTGTGACGATGGTATCCCTGGTCAAGTAAATTTAGATTTAGTTGCCGGTTTTCCACCAGCTGATAATTCATTGCCACTGGCAAAGGCTTTTCTTCAGAAAGATGCAAAGAATATCTGGCAAGCTGGAACACTTGATTGGCCAACTGAATTTGTTGGAGTACCTTTGAATGTCAACTGGATTGATTGGGGTGATAACCTCGAGTCGGTCGATTGGTACACCAGATCTCAGGTTCGCACCGAAATGGTACTGTTTCAGGATCTTGCTGCAGCAATGCTTGAATATGAAATGCGGCATACTTCGGGCTGGGGAATTGATGAAGTACATGGTTTGGCTACTGGTTTGGAAGAGACACCCGTGCCTTTGTTGGGAACCGGATTTAAGGCTACAGTATATTCACATTGTGCCAGGCTGACCATCCAGAAATTGCTTGTTAAAAGAGATGATGAAAGATTGTCTAACCTGCAATGGGTACCAGGTGAAGGTTGGATTGAACCAGGAGAATATCCTTATGATTTAATCAATCCGCATATTTTTAATGGTTCGGTTCACCAAGGTGGCGATGGCCCGGGATATTATTCAGCCGAAATCAATGTAAAAGGCAGAATCATTTACGGCTATACCTGGAATGTTCGAACACTGAATGATGATACACCGGTTCCTCCAAGTAATATTCCTACTCCTGCAGGAGACTATCGTATTACCTTTAGTTTTGATGATAATGTTGTTGGAGTACCTCTTAATACCTTTTTTATTGAGGGAACCAAGATTGTTGTTCCTCTTGAAGAGGTAGTAGCAGCTGAAGTAATTGAGGCCGAAGCTGACGATACTGGTGATGAAGGTGGCGGAACAGCGGTGCTCGATCATGCACATAACCTCACTTACATTGATGTCAGAATCCTCGAAAGAGGCGGCGGCGGCGGTGGTGGAACCGGTGGCAGAAGGTAAAGGGAATTTGTAAAACAAACATTAAAACATATAAAATATGAAAACGAATAATAAATATTCACTTTTTTACATCATCTTCCTGCTTTTTATAATCGGGGGTTGTAACGGACCCATCAACCAGATAGATGAAACCTATGGTGACGCTGAATTAAAGAAAGGTACGCCTAAAAAATCAGTAACGCTGACTCAGGAAGAGATTGACGGCATTTTGTTTATGCGTGAAGAAGAAAAACTTGCTCATGATGTTTATGTTCAATTTTATGATTTATACGCTCATAAAATATTTTTAAATATTTCACTTAGTGAACAGCGCCATACGGAAGCAGTGCTGCGCCTGATAAATTTTTACGGATTGAAAGATCCGGCACTGGAAGGAATCGGCGAATTTAAGAATGAAGAGTTAAAGGAGTTATACGATAATCTTATGTTGATGGGTACTGATTTAATCTCAGCCCTTGAAGTAGGAGTGTTAATCGAAGAAACCGATATCGAGGATATTTCTGCTTTAATGGAACAGACTGAGGTTAAAAATATTCTTCAGGTATATGGAAATCTGCTAAATGGGTCGGAAAACCATCTTAAATCGTTTGAATCTACTTTGAACAAGCTTGAAAAATAAGATTAAAATCTTGAGGCTGTAATTGGTATCTCAGTATGAATTACTGAGAATTCAGAATAGTTTTCAGGCACAAATTATAAAATGAAAACCGTCTTTCGCCACTCTGATGAATGGTGAAAGACGGTTTAATTGTTATTTCAGCAAAAGGTTTTTAGTTACTTTTGGCATCAATCTTGTTTTGAGCAAAATATCAATTAGATTAAACAATTAAAATTTAAAGTCATGAAAAAAATTTCTGCCATTATTCTGTTATTCGCCTCAGCTTTTATTTTATCATGCGAAGGTCCGATGGGTCCTCCCGGAATTCCTGGCGAAGATGGGACTTCGCTTCTGGGGACGATTTTTGAGTTGGAAGACGACTTTAAACCGTCGAATAATTACGAGTTGTTTTTCGATTTTCCCCAGAACTTCGAAATTTACGACACCGATGTTGTGCTTGTTTATATTTTATGGGATGTGGTTAACGTAAATGGTAAAAACACCGATGTGTGGCGTCTTTTGCCGCAAACCATTGTATTGGATGAGGGCGTGCTTCAGTATAATTTTGATTACACGGTGAATGATGTCCGGATTTTTCTGGAAACTACCATTCCGTATGGCGATCTTTTACCCGCAGAAACTCAGGATCAGGTTTTCAGAATTGCTGTTCTTCCGGCTGATTTCGTTGCCAGTAAGAAATCATTCGAAATCAGGGATTTAAACATACTCATGGATTCGCAGGAGTTGAAATTTAACGTTATTGAGAAATAGAAGAAAGTTATTTGCTTTGATTTCAAAGAATCATTTGTACGATAGAGCTACGTTGTTTCTTTATTGCAAAAGATTTGAATTTGCAGAAAAGCAAAAGGGAAGCTGAAACACTTCCCTTTTTAAAAGTTTGCCTAGTATTTTGGCAAATTATACCGAGGGCCGGAAATGAAAGATTTAATTATTCAAATTAAAATTTTATTTCCTTATATTTTAAATCTTGAGATTTATTGGTTTTAAACGTCCCTTAAAAATTGACTGGCAAATGTTGTGTTTCCTATTCAATTAGATGCTAATAAATTGTAAAAACAATGCTCACATCGTAAAATTCTTCTTTATGATGTATTTTATTAAATGTGATTTAGCTTCCGTTTATTTTTCAAAAATTTGAATTTGAGAAAATAATAAAATGCCATATAGAAAATAAAAGGAAGGAACAAATTAAAAATTACCAGGCCAATAAATGCTGAACCGAAAGTAAACAGAACGATGAAAAAGAGAAAAGATATTTCGGACAGAATGGTAAGATAAAGTGATTTTCTCCGGATTAATTTATATTCTCTGTATTCGGTTTTTTCTTTTGAAAGTATCGTTAAAACAAATCCTGAAGTAAATAACAATAGAATTAATTCATCGGCAAAATTGGTTGGAAATGACCAGAAAAACTTTGTTTCAGAGTAAGATGAAATAACTGCAAATACCGGAAACGAAAATCTGAAATCAAATAGAAAGTAATAAACAGTTAAGAATGATGCGAAAAGCAGTAAAACAATCCCGGGAATTTTAAATTTGGATGAAATCATCATGGTCAATTGAGTTATTGATACTTGAGTTAATTTACCATTTGTTCGCATTAAATTTGTTTCCTGCATTAACCAGTGATGAAAGAATACGATATCTTCTTTTATCTGTTTTGGGGGCATTTTTGTAAAGTTCTTCGGCCACAGGTTTCCAGGTTTTGGCTAACTGGCTTGTTTTTACTGCCAGTTGCTCAGCGGTTTCGGTATGTTTCAAATGGGTTGAATTTACTGATGGAGAACTCGTCAGTTTCACAATTGCTTCGGGGACATCAACAAGCGGGCAGGGTCTGTAATAATTATTTGAAAAAGGTTTTGAATTTCTGAACTTTTGAAAAAATGGAGACCGAAGTGCCTGGGCCAGCGACATTTCGTTAATATTCGAATCGGAATAATGACAAAAAGCGCATGGTTCCAAATCGCCGTTTGAATTGATATGTGCAAAATCGTTTCCGGCAGCAACGCAACCAATTGCTTTGTGGCCTGAATTTGCAAAGTCGATGGCGATGAAATTATTTTTTTTGTTGTACTCCTCAATTCTTTGTTTCACAAAAGCACGTTGTGCGGCACTGCAGCACAATGAAATATCGGCATCGCTCCCAATAGGAAGGTAGTTAAACATCCATCCAAACCAGGCCCCTTTTTCAACCAGGAAATCCAGGAATTCTTCACTCGATACCAATTCATAATTTTTGGAATGATAACAAATGGAAAATCCAAAACCAATGTCTTTTTTTCGAAGCATTTCCATAACTTCAATAACCTTATCGTAAGTGCCTTCACCACGTCTGAAATCATTTTCCTCACGGTATCCTTCAATGCTGATAAATACGTTCAGGTTTCCCAACTTCACCATTTCACCGGCAAAGGTTTCATCAATCAGTAACCCGTTTGTAAACATTCCGAAAGAGATTTTTCTGTGCTTCCTGGAAAGTTTCAGAATGTCGTCTTTTCTCATCAAAGGTTCGCCGCCGCTCATGATGATGGTGGTAACTCCCATTTTTTGAGCATCGGTAAAAATTTCATCGAGTTTTTCGAATGACAGGTTGGTATTTTTTTTATAATCGCAGGCCCAGCAACCCTTGCACTTTAAATTGCAGGCGCTTGTAGGGTCAACAAGTAATAGTCTGGGAATGGTGCAGTTGTATATCCAATTTTTATATATTTTTTTAGGGATATAAAAAAGTCCGTCGATAGTCAGAAAATTAAACAGGCTTTTCACATTGAAAAACCTGTAACATTTATAAACAAACTCCTTATGATGAGGATATCCGGGGATTTTTTTCCTTTCTCCCCGGATTTGTATATATTTCATTAACGAAAATGCTTTTAATGATTCCTGTTAGTTTTCAGCGCTGCTGTAAATTGGAAATTTTGTGGTTGTATTGTCGTCGTAAGTAATTTCAATACCAACCAAACCAAACTTGTGGTTTGCCCAGTAAGTAATTTTTTTAACGCCCAATTTATTCGGAGTTTCTTCCACTTTCAGCACTTTTATCATATAAAATCCATACGAGTAATCGTCGTCTGTCGATTTGCTGGTTACCTTTCGTTCGCCGCCATCCTCCAGTTTGTAAGTGTCGCCAACTTTTGAATCGTATTTTACAATAACTCCGGGTTCGAATCCATTTATAGCTTCAATACCTTCTGTTGTAACTTTAAACTTCACATTTTTCAGCGTTACGTTATTTCCGCTAATTGTGGCATCAGGATAATTTGCAAGAACATTTTTAATTGTGGCGTTGGTAACCGTAGCACTTCCTGTATAACTCGAAACACCGTCGCTGAGTGATACCACTGAACCAGTTACTCCACTTACACCGGCAATTGTTGCTGATGTTGATGACACAGTGACACCGACTTCGCCAATAGCAGATTGTTCGCCTTTAATTGAGTCACCACCTCCCACCAAATCGCAGGAAGCTAAAATGGCAATACTTAAAATGATCGGAATAAAAATTTGTCTTTTCATAATGATTGGTTTTTGTTAAAAATTAGTACTATTTAAAAAATCTTCACTATACAATAGAGGTGTAAATCATTTGTCAGACAAATGTTATGTTTACTTATCAATTTTATATTCTAATATGGTAAAAACAATGTTCAAATCGTAAAATTCTTTAAAGAATTATTCTTTTAAAGCGATTACTATTGATAAATCCATTGGATATTTACCCGATTCGGCCCCATAAACTGAAAGTCCGCCGCGGTTGTTGGTCGATTCGTCAACGTGCAGGCGAATGGTTATTTTTCCGGTTTCAAGAGCTGTTTTTTTGGAATTTTCATCCAGTTCAACTTTTACCAGATAACCATACGAACCGGCCTCGTCAAGCAGCCATTCTTTTGATCGGTCCTTGCTTCCCCATTCCCAGCCGGATTCCTGGTTCATCCACGATAAAATACCGTTATGATCGGCAGGATCGTCGGGCAATTCAATTTGATCCAGTTTTTGGTTGTTGGCTGTAATTGTTACAAGCGAGCTATGAAGTTTTTCATCGGTCTGCGGATAACTGTTTTTTCCATAACCCGGGATAGTTCCTTTTTCAGAAACTACAGTCATGCCAATTCCTTCGGCCTCGCCATCTTCGAGGTATTTTTCCTGTGGATAGCGCGATGCCAGCTCTGCCCTGAACTCGATTTTTTCAATTTTGTCAGGATTAAGGCTGTCGGGCAAATCGAATTCATATTCAAAATAACCCGAGCCCATTCCCCAGACTTTTTTGCCATTTTGAGGCGCCCGGTGTTTAACGCTCCAGTCAGCCCCGGTAAACGCTGAAGGCGATTGGGTAATGATAATATTTTTGGAATCAGATTTTCCTGATACTCTGAAAGGAACAAAATTATAATGTATTACTTTACCACCGGCATCTACCAGCGTTGTAGCCAAAATCATTAACAAATTTTGATTAGGAGTCTGTAGCTCAATCGGAGAAAGCGGTGTAAATGCAAACGGTTCCGAAATAACCGTGATTTCGCCTGAAGTATGATCAACTTTCTCTCCCAATTCATCCCAACCGTAAACTGAATATTTCAGTTTCATATTGTCGGGAATTTTACCGGTTACTGCACTAATTCCAACAGGAATTTGTATTGCTGAACCTCGTGGGTAATTTTGAAAAAAATCGTCCCCGGCAACCACGTACAAATCGGTGTGAAAATCATTCATCGTCATTCCCGGTAAAATTTCGTCGAGGCCAAACATTTTTTTTGAGCGGTCGAAACGGTAGTAGCCGTTCCATTCATTAATCACATCATGAAATTCGGTGAACAGGAAACCCGCGATTTTGGGTCGTTTACGGAATTCGTTCATCATAATATGGTATTCCCAGGTAAGGTCGATGTCGCCGGTGCTTCCTGCGTAGCCCCAAACAGCGCCGCATTCGGAGTTAAACATGGGTTCGTTACCCTGAACGTTTCCCCCGATGTAATTATGGGTTGAACCCGGATAGGTATTTTTTACAATTTCATCAAGAAACCCGGCCCAGTGGCGTGCAGGCAAATAAGCGTGCCAGGTGTTTATGTCAGTTACCACATGATCCCAGTTGCAGGGTGAGTTGTCTTCTATCATTCGTGTTGGGTCGGTTGACTTTGCAATATTATATCTTTCGCGGACCCAGTTTTGTGTTTCCGGAGTGTAGCTGCGACGTTCATTAACCGAATCTTTACTAAATAATCCCCAGGTTTCGTTAAACAACACCCACGAGAAAATTGACGGATGGTTGTAATCGCGCTCCATCTCTTTTTCGGCAATATACTCCCAATTGGCTTTTGCAATGCTGTCGGGTTCGCCCCAGAAATTGGGAATATCTTCCATAATCAGCAGGCCCAGTTTATCGGCCCAGTACAGTTTTCTTGGAACTTCAGCTTTAATGTGAATCCGCAATCCATTCAATCCCAAATCTTTTGCGCGCTGAATTTCTTCCATCATAAACTGGTCCGAGGGAAATGTATAAAATCCGTCGGGATGATAACTTTGATCAAGGGTTAGTTTTAAATAAATGGGTTCGTTGTTTAAAGCAACATACTGAAACCCTTTTCCGGGAATTTCTACTGCCGAAATTTTGCGCATCCCGAAATAGGTTGAAACATCGTCCGTATAATTTTCACCTTTCAAAGAAGCGGTTACTTCGTACAAAAACGGGTTATCGAGGTTCCATAATTTCATTTCATTAACCGGAATTGAAAAAGTTGCGGTGTTGCTTCCGCCGCCAATTTTGCCTTCAAATTTTAAAGCGTTGTTTTTGCCTTCAATGCTAAAAGTGGCTTCAGATGTGGCATTGGAAGCCAGAGTAACTTGTGCGGTAACGGTTTGTTTATCGATGTCGGGAGTGAACCTGATATTTTTGATGTAATTTTCAGGACGGGCTTCAAGGTAAACGGTTTGCCAGATTCCTTTGGCATTTCCGTAATACTGTTTCCCGGAAGGACGGTTTTGCAATTCTTCGTCTTCAACGCGAACAACCAGCCTGTTTTCGCCTTCGGTTAAAAATCCGGCAATATTAAAATCGAACGGAACATAACCACCGGAATGCTTCCCGATTTCTTTCCCATTAAGCCAAACTGTAGTGTTGAAATCGCTGGCACAAAAAACCATCCAGACATTTTTGCTTTTCCACTGTTTCGGGTTTTCGATGGTAAAAGTGCGCGAATACCAGCCCACATTTACTTTTGGCCTTTTTATTTCGCTCAGGGGGCTTGCCCATGAAAAAGGGACAAGTATTTTCTGGTTGAAAGTTTCGGGTTTTGTTTGCCAGTTCTCGGTTAATCCAACATTTAATGAATCGGTTTTAAACTGCCAGTACCCGTTAAGGTTTTGCCAAACCTGCCTTTCGAAATTGGGCTGCGGATGCTCGGCCAACGGAATTTCCGAGTTGTTTTTTTGACAGGAAAATAAAGCTGAAATCAGTATCAGTATCAGGTAAAGATTGGTTTTCATAATCAGTATTGTTGAATTTATTGTTTAACAAAATTAGCTGAAATTTTTGAATTGACAATTTCAAGTTAATCAGGCAGGCCGCGAAATTCAACAAAATTTTCAATGTTAGACCCTTAAAATAAAAAAACCGCTACTTTGCGGGTAGCGGCTTTTCGATGGTGTACCTTTTTAAGCTTTATCTTTGCTTTAACATTAGTTCGAAGGTTGCAGTTTTAATTTCAACTCGTTGCTTTTGTTGCTGGCTTCGAGTTTTTCTGAAGCAGGTTTGTACGAAATGTAATTTGCAACTACTTTGTATTCGCCAGGTTTAACATTGGTAAAAGCGAAATTACCGTCGAAATCGGTGTAGGTTTTTAAATCTGTACCTTCAATTTTTACTTCAACACCCACAAGCGATTCGCCTGAATTTGCATCCGAAATTGAACCAACCAAAGCTATCGTTGCTGAAGTGTCGGTTGTTGATTCTTTTTTAATTTCATTTTCCTTTGCTGTAACGGCCACTGTCAGCATGAGCGACAAAAAGCCAATCAGTATTTTTTTCATTTTCATTTTTTTATTTGTATTGAAATCTATCTTTTAATTCCAATGTAAAAATACTTTGTCGCTGTTAAACCGCTGTTAAAGAAATATTACAGTTTTGTTACATTTTTTCGGAAGGTTCGTACTTGCGTTCTGTAACCAGTTTTCCGGTGCTGTCGTATTTTTTCCAGGT
>DATITY010000687.1:0-16815 GCA_035467235.1 Draconibacterium sp.
GTTATCATCAAACCATGATTTTTTATTATCGGTTTCATTCGTCGATAATCCCCGGCAACAATGTGATTATCTGCCAAATGTATTAAAGGAAACTACATTGCAAATCGGTGAATATTTCATGGGAATTAGAACAACATTCAACCTTAACCTGCAACCCGCCGGAACCGAATTTCAAATGAAAGTTTGGGAACAGGTGAAAAATATTCCATTTGGTGAAACGATTTCCTATCTCGAAATTGCCAAACTAACCGGCTCAAAAAATAATACCCGGGCGGTTGGTTTGGCGAATGGAAAAAATCCAATTCCAATAATAATTCCTTGCCACCGGGTAATCGGTGCAAATGGCAAATTGACTGGTTATGCCGGTGGATTGGAGAAAAAGAAGTGGTTGCTGCAGCACGAATTACGTTTCACAAATCAATTAAACCTGCTGTTTTAACAACCTGAAATTCTCAAACAAAAACTTCATTTTCCCAGATTCGGAATCTTTATTCATTCAATAATTAAATCATATCATTGATATTCTGATATATACAAGTATGGCCTTATGTTTGTGTATCGTTTGGCAGACAATAAAAAATTCGGGAAAATGTTTATAGGGTCTTTTTCCTGCAGATGGAATCCAATAGGGATTCCATCTTTTTTATTTATATCCTTCTGAATTATGCATGTAATAATTATATTCACGCCAAAAATTACCATGTACAAGTTATTTATCGCCGTATTTTTTATTTTGTTTTTTTCAATCCGGTTATTTTCTCAGGAGCGTTATTCTTCATTTTCGTTTGACGAAATAAATAGTGAAACTTACACCTACGCCACGAAAAATGGTGAGAATTTGAAACTTGACATTTATCTTCCTCAAGGTGATTCCGATTTTGAGCGGGCAACAGTCATTTACGTTCATGGCGGAGGATTCAGTTCAGGAACAAGAGACAGCGATAAAATTAAGGATTTTTGCCAGCAGTTGGTAGGTTACGGTTACGTGGTTGCATCAATTTCTTACCGTTTAACGCGAAAAGATAAACCGGGTGCATTCGGGTGTAATTGTCCGGCAATAGAGAAAATAAACACTTTTGGTGCAGCCGTTGAAGATGTTCAGGATGCAGCTTTTTTTCTGATTGAAAATCGTGAACAGTTTGGAATAAATCCTCAAAAAATAATTTTGGCTGGCAGCAGCGCGGGCGCTGAAGCTGTGCTAAACACCGCATATCTGCCACCCATGTGCTACGGATTGGATTCAGGTCCTGTGTCGTATGCTGGTGTAATTAGTATGGCGGGTGCCATTCCCGACACAGTTGTCATTTATGATGAATCTGCAATCCCTTCAATGCTTTTTCATGGTACTGATGATAATCTGGTTCCCTATGCAACAGCCTCTCATCATTACTGCGAACCAAATGCTCCGGGTTATTTAATATTAAATGGTTCATACACCATTGCCCAGAAACTCGAAGAGCTAAATATTCCTTACTGGCTGCATACCACATGCGGAGGAGGGCATGAATTATCGGACACACCGTTGACTGAATATTTTAATGATATTGTTGAATTCTGTTATAAGTTTGTAATTAAAGAAGAAAAAGAATCGAAACGAACCATCATTGAAGGTTCCCAAAAAGACAGTACTTTCAGGAAATTTGATTTTTGCAGTAATTAAAACCATAACAAATGAAAAAAATATCATTTCTAATTTTAATCCTTATTCCTGTTACAATGTTCTCACAACAAATGAATATTATAACGTTCAACATCAGGTTTAATAATCCCGGAGACAGTATAAATGCGTGGCCAAACCGTATCGGAATGGTAACTGGTTTGATGAAATTTCATGAACCTGATATTTTTGGTTTGCAGGAGGCATTGATTGGACAAATTGAAGATATTCAAAATAATTTACCTGATTACGAATGGTTTGGTGTTGGCCGCGATGACGGCGAAAAAGGCGGTGAATTCTCCCCTGTTTTCTTCAATAAAACCAAATTCATTCTAATTGAGCAAAACACTTTCTGGCTTTCAGAAACTCCTGAAAAACCAAGTAAAAGCTGGGATTCCTCATTAAACAGAATTGTGACCTGGGGAAGATTCAAATCGAAAGATACCGGAAAACAGTTTCTGGTTTTCAATACCCACTTCGACCACAGAGGCTTGGAGGCAAGAAAGCAGTCAGCAATTTTAATTCGCAAGAAAATTGAAGAAATGACAAAAGATAAAAATCTGCCTGTAATACTAACCGGTGATTTTAATCTTACACCTGATCAGGAACCTATTTTACTCATCAAAAAATACTTATCCGACAGCCGGGAAGTTACGGAGCAACCACCATACGGGCCAGTTGGGACATTTAACAGTTTCGATTGGAATGCACCCATGAAAGGCAGAATAGATTACATTTTTGTTAACGGTGGGATTAAAGTGCTGAAATATGCTGTTTTAACCGACTCGAAAGAACAGCGCTGGCCTTCAGACCATTTGCCGGTTTTTGCAAAAGTGCAACTGAAATAAAGTTCCGTTATAGTTGATTTGAATAATCCAACAAAAATATGCTTGAAAAGACCGGTGAATTCATAATTCAATCTTCAAATCTTGTCTGGGGTGCACCACTCCTCATTGTTTTGCTGGGCGGCGGATTATTCTTCCTCGTGTATTCCCGTCTGGCTCCGTTGCGATATATCGGGCATGCAATCAGCATTTTAACCGGAAAATTCGATAACCCGAATGAACCCGGTCAATTAAAACATTACGAGGCTCTTTCGACAGCTTTGGCCGGAACCATTGGAATGGGTAATATTAGCGGAGTTGCAGTAGCCATTGCAACCGGAGGACCGGGAGCCATGTTTTGGATGTGGATTTCAGCTTTACTTGGCGTGAGTACCAAATTTTTCGAATGTACGCTGGCAGTAATGTTTAGGGGTAAAGATAGCAATGGCGAAATTCAGGGCGGCCCCATGTATTTTATTACTGAAGGATTGGGTAAAAAATGGAAACCGATGGCAATTTTCTTTGCTGTGGCCGGAATGATAGGTGTTTCACCCATGTTTCAAGCCAACCAACTTACGCAGATTCTGAAAGATGTTATTTTCATTCCCAACATGTCGGTCGTTCCTGACAACATAAATCTTTACATTGGAATTGCCCTGGCAGCAATCGTTGGGATTGTAATTTTTGGTGGAATTACCCGCATCGGGAAAGTTGCAGGGAAAGTGGTTCCGCTAATGGTTATTATTTACGGTATTTCAGTAATATGGATTGTTGCAGCAAATGGCGAACATATTATACCCTCACTAACACTGATTATAACTGATGCCTTCACGGGTCAGGCAGTAATGGGGGGAGCTGTTGGGTCTTTAATAATAATTGGAGTGCGCCGGGCTTCATTTTCGAATGAGGCTGGACTTGGTACCGCTTCAATGGCGCACGGTGCAGCCAAAACCAGCGAACCTGTGCGCGAAGGATTAATTGCCATGCTGGGACCTATTCTCGATACAATGATTGTTTGCACCATGACAGCGCTTGCCTTAATAATTACCGGTGTTTGGAACAATCCTTCAGTTGATGGCGTTACCATGACTACACTTGCTTTTGAAACCAGTATGCCTGGTTTTGGTAAATACATACTTCTAACCGCTGTATTATTTTTTTCCTTATCTACCATGTTTGCTTACCCTTATTACGGAGTAAAATGCCTTGGATTTGTGGCCGGGGCCAAATACGGAAAATATTACTATTATTTTTATGCTGCATCGATTTTGGTAGCTGCAACATCACAACTAAAAGTGGTTATTTCGTTAATCGATCTTGCTTTCGGATTGATGGCATTTCCTACTGTTATTTCTTCCATCCTGCTCGCTCCACATGTAAAAAGAGCAGCTAACAGTTATTTTTCACGACTGAAAGCCGGACAGTTTTAAATACAGTTTCATCGCATGGAAATCAACCAGAAAAATATTGAAAATGCCTTCTATTCAGATGGATATAAACTTGGAATGAACGTCACTGTTTCGGATAATGACAGGAAAGTTTTATTTGAATCTGTTTCTGAAATGTATGCTGCAATTGATAACTTAATCGAAGGTCTTTCTGAATTTGCAGAAAAGCAGAATCAACGAATTGATTGTAAAAAAGGATGTGAATGGTGCTGTCATCAGCCGGTTTTTGCACTTGATTATGAGTTGGAATATTTAAATGACTTTATCAGTCACAATTTCAGCGAAGAAATCCAGACCGGGATAAAAAAACGTGCCGAAAATAAAAACGGCAAACTGAGCATGTTAAGCGAGACTGAATTACTTAATTCAAAATATCCCTGTCCACTATTGCAAAACGGCACTTGTATGGCTTACCAGGCGCGACCGATGTCCTGCCGGATTTATCTTTCGAGCAATGTTAATTCCTGTTTGAATTTTTATCATCAACCCCAAAGCAAAACAAGTATTCCGGCATTGCTAAATTTATCCTTAAGAACCGGACAAATGATGAATGAAGGTTTTAAAGCAGCGTTAAAAACTACTGGAATCAAAACCCGCGAATTCAGGATTGAAGAAAAACTGTCAGTGATTTAAATCTCCTCCATTTTTATACCGGCTTTTTCAAATTTTTCGATCAATAAACCGGGTAAAATCGGCCGGTTATTTTTTGTAAGCACCGTAGTAATCCGGGCATTTACCATCACCTTTTCATCGGCTTTCCTGATAATTTGCTGATTAAAAATGATTCGTAATTTTCCTTGCTTACCCAATTTCAAACGGACCAGAAAATCATCACCGGGACGAAGTGGAAATTTATAATCGATCTCGGCACGAATCACAACTGCATCAATTCCTTCGTTATGAAGTTGTGCAAAATCCAACCCAACATAATTCAGAAATTTGTGCCGGCAGTGTTCCAAATAATTCTGGTAAACAGCATTGTTTACAATTCCCTGTATATCGCACTCGTAATCGCGAACCTGAAGTTCTATTTCAAAATGATGGTCTTTCATATTGAAACTGTACACGCAACGCATATCCCAATTGCTTTGCGAGTTCGATTTTTGGAATTCAATTAGCCGAAAAAACAAGTTTTGGATAGCCGCCAAATGCCTTTACCAAAAATCTGTGAAATCCATGAACACTTTTAACCGGATCAGCAAACATCATAATACACTTTTTATAAATCAACGGAATTCCAGCATCCTGAATTAGTTTTACAGCTTCTGGTGTGTCCGATTGCTGCTGGATCCAAACCATTTTCATTCCTTTCTTTACAGCCGCCCGTGCAACTGACTCGGTTTCGTGTTTTTGAGTTACGATAAAAAGATGCTCAACGTCTTCAGGAAGATCATCAACCGATTTGTAACATTTAATTCCCTGAATTTCTTCAGCATTCGGATTGACTGGATAGAGTTCAAAACCTTTTTCCAGGAGTTCCTTAAAAATGGAGCCACCAAATTTTTTTGGATTACGGGAAACACCTGCAATCGCCATTTTTCGGGGGGCCAGAAAATTTTTGATTTCGTTTAACGTTACCATGATTTTTCGTTTTTTAGTTTTCAGTTATATGTGTTGTCATTGTTTTCAGGTTCCTTTAATTTGAAATAACGAGGCAAACCTGATCACGACGATAACTTAATATCATTTAATCATAAAATCGAGTAACTTTTTATCTTCCAGAAATCCTTCCAAATGGTCGCCAATTTTTACGGGACCGACTCCGGCAGGGGTTCCTGTGTAAATTAAATCGCCAATTTTTAAAGTGACATATTTCGAAACGTGTGAGATTATTTCTTCGAAACTGAAAATCATCAATTCTGAGTTTCCCTCCTGCACAACATCTCCATTGATTTTTAATTTAAAAGAAATATTCTGCTGATCGGGGAACACTGTTTTATCGATAAACACACTTCCTAAAACTGCCGCCTGGTCGAATGCCTTTGCTTTTTCCCAGGGTAAACCTTTTTCCTTCAGTTTGTTTTGAACATCGCGCGCTGTAAAATCGATTCCCAGCCCGATTTCATCGAAATACCGATGGGCAAATCGCTTTTCAACGTTTTTGCCGATGCGGTTAATTTTTATGATTAGCTCAATTTCATGATGCACATCTTTTGTCCACTCCGGAATATAAAACGGCTCGTTGTTTCGCAGCAATGACGAATCAGGTTTCATAAAAAAAACAGGCTCATCAGGAATTTCATTGTTTAATTCATGGGCGTGCGCAACGTAATTTCGGCCAATACAAATAATTTTCATATGAAATTTTAAATTCAAAAATAACTCTATTTTTTTACTCTTAAAAACAGGTTTATTCCCAACGGTTCCTGAATAACATCGATTTTCGATTCTTCGATTCCAGCCTGGATTGCAAATTGTTTTAATTCATCTGCCGAGCGATGATACAAAAACCAGTCACAAAGAATTTCCATACTTCTGCGCGAAGGATTTTCAACATTAAAATTACCGATAATCATTTCGCCATTTTCTTTTAAATACTCATAATATTTTTTAAGCAGATAAACAAAATGCTTTCCTTTAAAATAATCAAACAAACCTGCACTCCATATTAAATCGTATTTTCTTTCAGGAGTAAACCGAATTACATTTACATTATGAAAAGTCATTTTGTGTGAATATTTTCGATTCTTGTTTTTTGCATAAGCAATTGCTCTTTTATCCATATCCAACATATGGAATTCAAGTGGACTATCCTGATTTTTCTCCAGAAACTCGTAAGTTTCTGTTACTGGCCCACTTCCCAAAATCATAACATCATGCTTTAATCCTGCTGTTTTTTTATTGAGTTTTTCGAAAATTTCAATCGCTAAGGTTTTGCGATTTCTAACCGCATCCACAGCAGGTGTGCATTGAAAAAACATATCCCACTTCTTAAATTTCTCATTTTCACTCAAATAGAACTGATATATTTTTTCAATGATAAAAAAATCTCCACTGTAACCAAAAGGTTTGGTATGCGAAAATCCGATTAATGTTTTTTGATTAAGAATGGGTGAGATTAATTTGCGAATGTATTCAATATCTTCGGCTCTAACCTGGTCAAGTAGCCCATAAAACTCATGATATTCATCTTCGTCCGGACCGTTCCTCTTAAAAAAATTCTCGATGTAAGCCTCAATATCAATGGAATTAATATCTATGCCCAAAACTTCTTCTACAGATTCATTGCTATTCATCGACTATCTCTCCAAGTTCACTATTAATACCTTTCAATAAATCCTTGTACTTTTCTTCAACAGTAATCACACTCATTTTATCAGCAATAATAACTTCGGGGAAATTTAATGCAAATACTTTTGATGTGTTAATAACAAAATGTTCGTTAACCTGTATAAAACTTTTTTGCGGGAACAGCTCAATGAGTTCGGAGAATGGCTTTTTTGTTGCTACTTCATCATCAATCAAATGAATTATTGTTTGCTCACCATCTTTTTCAACATAATATACTTCATCAATATTTATTTTCTCAAGACCTTGATTTGCATGAACAATAATTTGATTTTTCGCATGATCTTTTAAATCAAAAAAAGTATTGAATTGCTCGCTTTCAAATTTCAATTTCAAGTCGTTGGCAAATTTAAAAATTGCAATTTCGATATTTGTTTGTAACTCTATATCAGTAAAAGGTTTAATTATATAGCCGTACGGAAGTGCTACTTTTGCCTTATTGACTGTATCAATATCAGCGTTTGCGGTCAAATAAATAATCGGAACATCGTGTTTTTGAGTGATCTTTTTTGCGGCTTCAATACCGGTCATCTCACCCTTTAAATTAATGTCCATTAAAATTAAATCAGGCAATTCTTTTTCCACTGCTTCAATGGCTTTTAAACCTGTATCTATAACACCCTGCACTGAATAGCCCAGACTTTCCAGGCTCTCTTCGATATCAGTTGCAACAAGAATTTCGTCTTCCACAATTAGAACTTTATACTTCTGGTTCATTTATTAATTTTTTTTAAGTAATTGAAAATTATGGTCTTCTGGTTTATTATCAGTTGTTTTAAAAGTAATTATGAATTGGGTTCCGTTTGAAAAATCACTTTTTAATTCCCCATCGATTTGCTGCACCAGTTTGTGCAAAATCTTCATGCCCAATGATTTGGTTTTTAATATATTAACATTGGAGGGTATCCCGACTCCATTATCTGACACTGTAAGCATAAACTTTTCGTCGTTTAAATTTTTAAAATGAATACTTATTACACCCCCATGCATGCCAATAAACGCATATTTAAAGGAGTTTGAAATAAGTTCGTTAATTATTAAACCACAAGGAATTGCCAGATCGATTGGGAGATATGCATCATCAATCTGATAGTCGAATTGAATATTTGAGTGCTGACTGGAATAAGTTCTGGCAATATTTCCGGTTAAACTTTTTATATATGTTGAGAACATTATGTTTGCCAGACTTTTATGATTATACAGGTTTTCGTGTATCAGTGCCATTGAATGAATCCGGTTTTGACTTTCCTGAAGCACCTCTTTTAACCTTGGATCGTCGATATTGCGGCTCTGCATGCTTAAAATGCTCGAAATAATCTGCATATTATTCTTTACCCGGTGATGAACTTCACGTAGTAAAACATCTTTTTCTGCCAGCGATTTTTTCATGTTATCCTCGGCTTCCTGGCGCTTTTTTTCTTTTGCTTCCAGTTCCCATTTCATCAGGGTAATTCCGGCAAATTCATCGATTAGCGATAAAAGCTTTTTTGCTTCCACAGGCTTCATCAAATATCCATCAACACCCAGATGAATAGATTCAATAAAACTGTCTTTTTCGCTGTATGCCGACATGACAACAAATTTGGCTTCGGTAGCAATTTTTTTAATTTCCTTTACCATTTCCAAACCGTTCATAACCGGCATCATCATATCGGTTATTACTAAATCTGGTTTGTGTTTCAGGTAAAGTTCCAAACCATGCGACCCGTTCTCCGCAATGTATAAATGATTTACATGCTTTTCCAGAATCCTTCGGTAAAGCTGCCTGATGGTTTCGTTGTCATCAACAAAAAGAACGGAAATATTGTATCGTTGACCTGGATTTTGTTCTCTTATCATTGTTTTGAATATTTTTCAAACTGTTTAGCAATTATATCGACAAGTATTTTGGCATCAATTGGTTTAAAGATTGTATCATCACAATTCGATAAAGAAATTTCTTCAAAAGCGCTACCCATTACACTTGCAGTTTGTATTACAACTGGAATACCGGGATTGATTTCCTTTATAGTTCTCGATGCTTCAATTCCGTCCATAACAGGCATTCGGATATCCATAAGAATAAGATCAACTTTGTTGTCATCTTTCACAAATTGAACGGCATCATATCCGTTTTCGATCCAAAAGACATTTGCCTTGGTTTTTCGTAATTGACTTTTTAAAACGATAAAATTCATTCTTGTATCGTCAACAACCAAAATGTTTTTATCTTCCCAGTTAAATTGAATCATATTATAAGGGTTTATTTGTTTCTAAAATATCAGGCAAAATGAATGTAAATTCTGAACCAACATCCACCTTGCTTTTCACAGATATACTTCCTCCCATTAAATTCAAATATGTTTTGGTAATGGAAAGTCCCAAACCTGTGCTTTCGCGACCAGATGTTCTGCCGTTTGAAGCTTGCATAAAACGGTCGAAAATATAATTCTGCGAATCTTCAGGAATACCTATTCCGGTATCTTTTACTACAAAGTGCAGAGCATTACCGTTTATGCTGTAATAAAATTCTATACTTCCTTTATCGGTGTATTTACATGCATTATTAACCAGATTTATCATAATCTGTTTTAATCTTATACGGTCGGTGTAAATCATTGAGTCATCATCAGGCAAACCGTTTCTATAGCTAAATTCTATGTTTTTACTAACTACATTGGCATCGACACAAAACATGTCATATATTTCTTTGGTTAACCGGTTAAGTTCAAAATTGCTTTTTTCTATTTTCAAAATACCGGCTTCAATCTTCGACAAATCAATAATATCATTTATTAAATTTAACAAATGTTCTCCACTTTTGATTATTGAGTCAACAAACTCATTAAACTCTTCCTCATTTTCTGCCTCGTGTAAAAGGTTTGCGAAACCCATAATACCATTCATTGGGGTCCGGATTTCGTGACTCATATTGGCCAGAAATGCCGACTTTAATTTGTCAGATTCTTCCGCTTTCTCTTTTGCGGCTATTAATTCTTTTTCAATCAATGCCCTGCGATTCACTTCCTCTCTTAGTTCTTTATTCCTGGAATATAAAAGTTTGGTTCGTTCTTCAACCTTGTCTTCCAAATTCTTGTTTGCCTGCTCGATTAGTACATTTTTTTTAGCAATTTGCAAATACAGATTGAAATTTTGTCTGTTAAATTTTTCATTACTATATGCAGCAAACATCCCAATAAGATTTGCTGAAATGAAAAAGAATCCATTTGAGACAACGATACCATTATTAACATTCATAGCAAAAGCTGCAATTAAGTATATAAATACCGCAAGCCAACTTCCTATTGAAAATAGTATAAATCGAAGTTTAACTAAAACAGCGCCGGAAAGAAAAACAAGTATTAAACCACTGCTGTAAACTATAGCCTCAGGTAACAAAACAAGCATAATTATAATGCCAACAGAAGCTATAACATAAAGTATCAGTACCAGGGTCTGCCAATACCGAATTAAGTTTGTAGTATAAGACAGCCCAACCACAAACAGAAAAGTAGATACTACAATAATTCGAATAATAATGAAAGGTCTAAAAAGATCACCAGCAACAATACTATCCAGGTATCCGAAAAATATATAAATTAATGATACGACGATTATAGCAATCCTGGTTGTTCTTACTGAACTATCAAAATAATATTCCCTGTATTCCTTTTCTCTTTCATCAGGAAAATTAAGGGTTATCCGATTTAAATTATCTGTAAGTTCCGTCCAGAAAACCATTCACAACTTATAAGTTAAATTTAATGTCTCCTTCGTCTTATGCAAACAGGGTTTTTTGTTGCTCAGACTGTTCAAAAATATATTTTTTTTCAATAAAACAATAAATGTTTTATGAATAGGAGTACTATCAAGAATGATTTTAATTTACTGTTAATCAAATAGAATATAAGAGTTTTTATGAATGAGTTTAAATTTAATAGATATCACTTGTTCATCATTTTTAGTTTTAATTGGGTAAGCACTTTTTTAGTGTACAACGGAAATTCACTTTCCATCATCCAACCATAATATCCGGGTTGCTCTCTAAACACTTTTTCAACCGGAACGCCTTTATTTTTACCAAAATTAAAAACTTCAACACCTTTTTCGTCATAAACAATCCGGCCTACAAAATCTACATTTTGATCGTACGATGAGAATTCGCTTAATTTTTCAACATCGTTGACAATTGGAATTGTTTTCACGCCTTTACCGTCTTCGAAAACCACGCCCTGATACAAATCGAGCTGCGCTTTCAATACCTCATAAGTTGCTTTGGTATCGGCCATAGCAGAGTGCGCATCAACCAATTCCTTATTACAGTAAAATTTGTATGCAGCCGCAAGTGTACGTTTTTCCATTTTATGAAAAATGGCTTGTACATCAACGAATTTATGCTTTTTCAGGTCGATGTCAACATCAGCCCTTAAAAATTCCTCCGCCAGTAACGGAATATCAAACCGGTTGGAATTGAATCCGCACAAATCGCAACCTTCAATAAATTTGGCCAGCGTTTTTGCAACTTGTCTGAAAGTCGGTTCATCTTTTACATCTTCATCATAAATACCATGAATTTGCGAAACTTCCGGCGGGATAGGTATTTCCGGATTTATCCGTAATAATTTTTCCTCTTCCCTGCCGTCAATATTCACTTTAAGTAAAGCTATTTCGACAATACGATCTGTGGCAATATTCATTCCTGTTGTTTCGAGGTCGAGCACAACCACTGGATTTTTTAATTGAAGTAACATAAGTTATATTTAAAAGAAAAGGTATCCTGAAACCGATTTAGTATTTTGGTTTCAAAGATACCTTTTATAGTTTTTATTAAAAGAATTACGCGTTTATCATCATTGGCATAAGCAACATTAACATATCCTCAAATTCGTCACCACTTTCAACCGGAAGCAATAAACCTGCACGGGTTGGGTCACTAAGTTCAACCTGGACATCGCCTGTTGAAATGTTGGTAAGTATTTCCTGAAGGAAAGTTGATTTGAAACCGATTTCCATTTCATCGCCTTCATATTCACAATTCAGCCGTTCAACAGCAGAAATTGAAAAATCGATATCCTGAGCTGAAACTACCAACTGGTTATCGTTGATATTCAGTTTAATTAAGTTACTTGCCTGATTCGAAAATACAGACACCCTTTTTACGGTATTGAAAAAATTCAGCCTGTCGATAACCATAACATTTGGATTTTTTGTTGGAATAACCGAATTGTAACTCGGGTAATTTCCTTCTACCAACCTGCAAATTAATTTATAGCTGCTGAGTGTAAAGTGTGCATTTTTATCATCGAATTCAATTTTCACATCAAATTCTTCTTTTGGAAGCAGGTTTTTCAACAATCCGGCAGGTTTTTTTGGAAGTATGAAGGACGACTCAAAATCTGCCTTTGCATCGGAACGACGATAACGCACCAGTTTGTGTGCATCAGATGCAACGAAACTCATATAATTTGGCGTTAGTTCAATATAAATTCCGTTCATTACCGGTCTGAGTTCATCGTCGGCAGTTGCAAAAAGTGTTTTTTCGATTCCTTTTTTTAATGCAATATGATTCACGTTTATTGTTGCCACGGCTTCTTCGTCCAACTTTGGAAGTTCAGGAAAATCCTCAGCATTCTGACCTGTGATACTGTACTTTCCATTATCTGAAAAGATTTCAACACTGTACGAGTCACCATCAATCTGGAATGTAAGTGGCTGTTCAGGAAATTCCTTCAGCGTGTCGATAAACAACTTTGCCGGAACTGCTATTGAACCTTCACCTTCAATATTATCGAGTTCCAGACTGGTAATTAATGTCGATTCCAAATCGGAAGCGGTAATTGTTAACGCTGTTTCTGAAAGCTGGAACAAAAAATTATCGAGTATTGGCATCGTGCTTTTACTGCTGATAACCCTGCTTAATGCTGCCAAATGGCTAAGTAATTCGGTACTTGATACAACAAACTTCATATTATTTATATTTATATTCTTTAATTTTAAACTTTGGGTTTAAACTTCGGTTTTTCAATCCAAGCACACGAATATACAAACTTTAATTATATATCTCAATGCACGAAAGTTGGATTTTTTCAGCCATTTATGAACGGGAATAACGGTACCTGCGAATGACATTGTAAACTACACCGAACAATAAAACAACGACAAGCGGAACAACCAGATTTAACCACTGCCAGAACACTTTTTCCTCGCGTAACTTCACTTTATCGAGCAATCGCAACTGCACGGTTCGGCTTCGAAGTTGCATAATTCCTGTTTCGTCGTTCAGGTAATAAATGGTGTTTAACAAAAACTCCTTATTTCCAAAGGTTTGTTTTGAAACCCTGTCGTAACCCAACTCCTGAATCTGAGGCGGTTGCTTCGAATAATTGACTTTGTTTGCAATCAAGCCGGCATCGCCAATTACAATCATCTTTGTTGGTTTACTTTTGGTGTGAAAATCAGCAGTAGAAATTCCAAGATTTTCAATCATCCGGTTTTCAAATACCGAAGTAAACTCTCCTTCAATTAAAATCCCAACCGGAATAAATGCCTGCGTGAAAAGCTCGCGAGCGGGTGGATTTTTAATATTTTCAAGACTTACAGATGAAGGTGATTTTACTTTTCTCGCATAGGGTGAAGTAGAAAGAATTACCGTTTTTGCCAGATTTCTATTTCCTGAAACCGTATCTACTGAAGAAACAAATTCGGTATAAATGCGATTGAGATTTCTGCTTAAAGGATGGTTGTCAACCGGAATAAGCAGCGGTGAATAGTACCATGGATACAAAGTCCATTGTTCATGGCTGCTGGCAGGAGCTGTGTTTACCAAAATCTGTGCACAATCAACATCCTGTAAAAGTTCATAATTTAACCGAACTCCGTATTTAAAAAGTATGTCATCAAGATTTAAATCTTTTGGAAAGGAAAAGGTTTGATATCCATTTGATAAACTGTCAAGACTTACAAGTACGGGATCGATTAACCAAACTACTTTCCCTCCTCGCATAACAAACTGATCGACAATAAATTTATCCTTTTCAGAAAAGGGTTGATTGGGACCCGCAACAATTAAAATATCAGTTTCTGACGGATCGGTTTCAATTGATTGGATTGTTGTTCGTTTTACCTTGAAATCGGCAGAAAGAGAATTTGTAAAATCAAAAACTTCATATTGATTAAATTCGCCATTCCCCTCGAGAAAGGCAACAGTTGATATTTTTGTGCGCATCAGTTTTTGAAATGCGTTTATTAACTCAAATTCAACACTTTCAACTGAATGATTAAAGTTTACTTCATAAGAAAAGTCGGGATTATTCTTAAGAAAGTTAACAGCAAATTCTTTTTCGCCTGAACGAATAATTGCCCCCGGAAAAATATATTTTGTACTGACTCCCTGATCTGTTTTCCTGTTAAAACTTACTGGTTTAATTCCCTTCTCAATGAGCTGACTCTGAAATTCCTCACGTTTTTGTGCATTATTAAACCTATATGGATCTACAATTTTCAAGCGGATTGGTTTTTGAGCATATACATTCAATACAGCTATTTTCTCAAAAACCTCACGCTGCAGCTTTTGTAATCCAGGTTCTAGTTCACCTTCCAAAAAAAACTCTATTTCAATAATTTCGTTAATGTCAGAAGCAATTTCCTTACTTACATCCGACAGCGAAAATCTTTTATCGGCTGTCAGGTCGGCTCGAAAAAGAAAGTTGGTTGACACAAAAAATACAGCAAGTAATGAAACAACAAAAATGATTAAATTGATTTTTGCACTTCTTAATTTCAAATTTGCTTTTCGCAATAAAATTCCGGTCAAATAAAGGAAAAACAGCGCCATTCCTGTAAAGTAAACCATGTCGCGCAAATCGACAACTCCACGGGAAATTGACAAATAATGATTATTAATACTGAACCATGAAAGAATTTGCTCCAAAAAATAGGGAACTCCCGAAGAGGCAACAAAATCAAGTCCCAGGTAAAAAATAAAACAAAGTCCCATCGCCAAAATGAAAGAAACAATCTGGTTGTCGGTAAGTGAAGAGGCAAAAACACCAATGGCAACATAAATTGCAGCAAGAAAAAAGAGACCAATAAACGAACCCCAGGTTGCTCCAATATCAATACTTCCAACCGGGTTTCCCAACAGATAAACCGACAAAAAATAAAGCAAAGTGGGCAACAAAGAAAATGCAACCAACACCAAACCAGCGAAAAATTTGGCTAATACAAGCTGAAAATCGGTAACCGGATGTGTTAGCAAAATTTCGATGGTGCCTGTGCGTTTTTCATCGGCAAACGAACGCATGGTGATTGCGGGGATCAGGAAAAGATACATCCAGGGCGCCAGTAAAAACAAGCCTTCCAGTGTTGCATATCCATTATCGGGGATGTTGTAAACACCCGGGAAAACCCACAAAAACAAACCAGTCACCAAAAGAAAAACAACAATCACGAGGGTTCCAATCAGCGACCCCAGGAATGTTTTTATCTCTTTTCTGAATAAACTGTACATAATCAGTTTAAAGTTTTGGGTTTAAAGTTGAAAGTAAGCTCACCATTTTTTGTGCAGTGCGTTTCGAGCTGCCGGCTTCACCCATCATTTCTTTTAAACGATCGTAATCGTTGAATATTTTTATTCGGTAGTTATTGTCGTATAACAATTTTTCCATTTCTGACTTTACATTTTTAAAAGTCATTTTCATCTGAATAAATTCGCTGACAATTAGTTTATTCATTATAATATTTGGCAACGAAACACCTACCATTCTATTTTTAAAAATCAGATTTCTGAAAATAAAATCTACCAGCCAGCCGCCTTCCATCTTATAAATTACTGTCTGCGGTACATTAAATAAAGCTGTTTCGAGCGCTGCAGTTCCTGAAGCAACCAGCGCCGTGTGCGCATTATTTAGAATGTCGTAGGTTTGGTCGAAAATTAATTTTACAGGTTTATCTTCAATCAGTTTCCTGTAAATTTCTGTATCGATGTTTCTAACACCTGCAATTACAAACTGGAAATCAATAAACTGTTCAGCAATTTCTATCATCAGGGGCAAAGTATTTTTTATTTCCTGAATACGGCTACCGGCTAATAACGCAACAACCGGACGATCGTCCAGAGTGTTGTTTTTGAGAAATTCAGTTTTTGAAAGTGCTTTTTTTCTGAATTCAGTAATCGAGTCCAAAAGTGGATTTCCAACATAATGTACTTCAAAATTGTACTTTTTATAAAATTGAGTTTCGAATGGGAAAATAGTAAACATGCGGTCAACCAACCGTTTTATTTTTTTAACGCGGTATTCTTTCCAAGCCCAGACTTTAGGAGAGATGTAATAAAAAACCTTGATGTTGTTTTGTTTGACAAATTCAGCAATCCGCAGGTTAAAACCCGGGTAATCAATCAATATCAAAACATCGGGTTTAAACTGAAGTATATCGGTTTTGCAAAATTTCAAATTTCTGTTGATGGTTTTAATATTCAACACAACATTTACCAATCCCATGAAAGCCATTTCGCGATAGTGTTTTACGAGTTCGCCGCCAACAGCCTGCATTAAATCGCCGCCAAAAAACCTGAATTCTGCGTTTGAATCGGCCAGTTTTAGCTCCTTCATTAAATTGG
>DATITY010000688.1:0-2367 GCA_035467235.1 Draconibacterium sp.
TAATGAATAGCACCATTAATAACAGCTGTTTCGAAGCCAAACATCAAACCACCCAGTGCGGCTACAAAAGTTACAAAGTACAGGTATCGTCTCATGTTCAATTTATTAGGTTATTTTCTTCAGCTAAAGATAATATTTGAATTGAAACCGTGTAAAATCTGTATGATATATTTATGATATTGCTACTTTTGAAAAAACCTAAATCGATACAAAAATGATTTCAAGAAGAGATTCGTTAAAAAGTCTGGCACTAATTACCGGTGGCGCAATGTTGATACCAAAATCCATCAACGCCTCTCAAAATGTAAAAACCGGTCAGTTTTCATACTGTCTCAATACAAGCACCATTTCTGGCCAAAAAGTTGGTTTTATGAAGGAGTTTGAAATTACGGCCAAAGCAGGTTACGATGGAATTGAAATCTGGATTCGCGACCTTCAGAAATACCTCGACGAAGGTGGCAATTTAAAAGACCTGAAAAACTACATCGATGATTTGGGATTGAAAGTAGAAAATGCCATTGGATTTGAAGAGTGGGCTGTTGACAATGAGATAAAGCGAAATGCTGCCCTTGAACAATTGAAAACGGAGATGGATTTGGTGGCACAAATCGGTTGCACAAGAATTGCCGCACCGCCTGCCGGGGCTGCCAGTCAACCTTTTCCCGATTTATTTGAAATTGCAAAAAGGTACAGAAAAATACTTGAAATTGGCGACAGTACCGGAGTTACACCTATACTCGAATTCTGGGGAGCATCGGCAAGTTTATACCATATTTCGCAGGCCATGTTTATTGCAACGGCCGCCAACCATCCAAAAGCCTGCATTTTACCCGATGTTTATCACATGTTCCGCGGAGGAAGCGGTTATGACAGCTTGAAACAGATTTCGGGAAGCGCCATTGAATTATTTCATTTTAACGATTTTGTTGCTGATATTCCCAGGGAAAAACAGAATGACAGCGATCGGGTATATCCGGGTGATGGCGTTGCGCCATACAAACAGATTATCACCGACCTTTATAATGCAGGCGGTACCAAAGTTTTTTCGCTTGAATTGTTTAATAAAAACTACTGGGAAAAAGATGCGCTTGAAGTTGCAAAAACAGGTCTCAGTAAAATGAAAAAACTGGTTGAGGTGGCTATGAAGGGAATCACCCGTTAATGTGTTTACGCAATATTGTTTTTAAATCGCAGGCAGGTTGCAATCCAATTCCTTTCCAAATTGGTTCGCCATTTTTAAATACAATAACCGTAGGAATACTTCGAATTTGATAACGGGTAGCAATCGCCGGATTTTTATCAACATTCACTTTAATGATTCGCACATTTTCCTTTAACTCTGATTTTACTTCCTTTAAAATGGGCGACATCTGTTTGCATGGTTGACACCAATCGGCAAAAAAATCAACCAAAACAGGTTTATTCGAATTAATTATATTTAAAAATCTACCGTTCATTTCTCTTCCCCCAACTTCTTTTTGTGTTTCTGAACTAAATCATTTACAATATCGCCAACAAGATACCCCATTGCAGAACCCCAAAGTGTTGTCCAGTACCATACCGATTTTATGGCGCATGTACCACTGGTGCAGCCCACAAACCTCCAGTACAGAAAACCGCCGACTGCGCCAATCAGTAAAAAAATAATTTGAATGCGTTTTGATTTAATAACTTCTTTGATATCCATAGTATCTGCTGAAACAAAAAACAGACATTAAAGTTTTTTATTTTACTATTGAAAAAAATGATGTTGAATAGATTTAATTGAACAGTTGACTAATGATTGATTCTAAATCTAAATTTGATATTTTGTAACATAATCTTTCAGGAAAGTGATTTTTTGTTTTACTTTAGTGGAAAATCAATTATCATTCAATCTTACCATTATGAAAAATTACAGCATTTCTCTTTTAGTTGCAATTTGTATTGGGCTTATATCTTGTTCAACCAAAACAAATTCCGACGAAATACTTTCGATTGCTTATGAACAATACAAATTGGAAAATGGACTTGATGTTATTCTGCATCAGGATAAATCGGACCCAATTGTAGCAGTGGCCATTCAGTTTCATGTTGGCTCGAATCGCGAAGTTCCAGGCAAAACAGGATTTGCCCACCTGTTTGAACACATGATGTTTCAGCAGTCGGAAAATGTGGGTCCTGATGAATTCTTTAAAAAGATACAAGGGGCTGGCGGAGAACTAAATGGTGGAACCGGCAACGACGGTACAATCTATTTTGAAGTTGTTCCAAAAAATGCGCTTGAAATGGTACTTTGGCTCGAATCGGATCGGATGGGATTTCTGGAAAATACGGTCACTAAATCTGCCTTTGCCAACCAGCAAAATGTGGTTCAGAACGAAAAAC
>DATITY010000689.1:0-11618 GCA_035467235.1 Draconibacterium sp.
CACCAGATTTTGCCTCAATTTCGCTTGCTTTTTCAATTATCCTGCAATTCTCATCAAACGAAAAAAAATCTTTCCCGGTTTGTGAATTAATAAAAAGTGGTTTTGCATCGGCAAGAATTTCCATACGCGAAGTGTATTCCGATATATATTCATTCACATCCCTTTTATCAGTTTGCCAATGTTGAAGTATAAATGGAACTCCAGATTCCGATAAAACAGACAAATATTCCTCTTTTAAATCTTTTGAATCTGGCAGCGAAATCTCAACTCCATCATAACCATCCTCCAGTGCTGATTTAATAAAGACTGAAAATGGCAAAGATTCGGAGCCCCAACGCGGACAAAAGAATTTAACTTTCATAAAGGTGTGATCAAATCAAAATATTAGTTTTATAAACCCTCAAAAACTCATGATTCAAAAATTTTTAACCTGAGTTTTTTTGATTGTACTGAAAGAAACAAGCTGAAGTTTATAAAGTTCAAACACGAAAAGGGTACTAAAAAAGTGTCGTTTAAAACCATTAAAAAGAATAAATTTGTTGTATACAATAAACACCGGATATTGAATGGAAACGGCCTCGCTCAGCGAAATAAAAAAGGAACTTCAAACAGTTGCTCCGCAGCAGTTACAGGAACTTTGTCTGAGGCTGGCCAAATACAAAAAAGAAAATAAGGAATTGCTCAATTATCTTCTTTTTGAAGCAATTAACGAACAGTCATTTATTCAGAATGTGAAAAATGAAATCGACGAACAATTCAAACAACTGAATAAAAACAGTTTTTACCTGGCAAAGAAAACTCTTCGCAAAGCACTAAAAACCACCGATAAATACATCAAATTTTCAGGTTCAAAAGAAACAGAAATCGAACTGCTACTCCATTTCTGTCAGACCATGAAAAAATCGGGGATTCAAATGCGTTCACACCGCGTGGTTCTAAATATGTATCTCCGTCAAAAAGAAAGAATAAAAAAAGTTCACTCCACGTTGCACGAAGATTTGCAGTTCGATTACGAGGATGCAATTGAAAATCTCTGAACCTTTTTCCTACTTTTGCAAAAATTAAAATTCATATAAAATGAGCGACGAAAAAATCATATTTTCGATGTACAAGGTGAGTAAAACCTACCCACCCAACAAAACCGTCATCAAAGACATTTCACTATCTTTTTTTCTGGGAGCCAAAATCGGAATCATTGGGTTAAATGGTTCAGGAAAATCCACGCTGCTTCGAATCATTGCCGGCCAGGAAAAATCGTTTAACGGCGAACTGGTCTTTTCACCTGGATATTCAGTTGGATTATTGGATCAGTACCCACATCTGGATGAAACAAAAACAGTGAAAGAAGTGGTTCAGGAAGGTGTTCAGGAAGTGGTGGATGTTCTGAAAGCTTACGAGGATATCAACCTTAAATTCGGTTTGCCAGAGGTTTATGAGAACCCGGATGAAATGGATCGTCTGATGGCTGAACAGGAAAAACTGCAGGAAAAAATAGACCATCTGGATGCATGGAATCTGGATAGCAAACTGGAGCGTGCAATGGATGCGTTGCAGTGTCCGCCCGACGATCAGCCGGTGATTGAACTTTCGGGAGGGGAACGACGCAGGGTTGCGCTCTGCCGTTTATTGCTTCGCGAACCAGATGTATTGCTTTTGGATGAACCAACAAACCATTTGGATGCTGAAAGTATTCAATGGCTCGAAATGCACCTCGCACAATACAAGGGCACCGTTATTTGCATCACTCATGACCGTTATTTCCTTGATAACGTAGCTGGCTGGATTCTGGAACTCGACCGTGGCCAGGGAATTCCGTGGAAGGGAAACTACACTTCGTGGCTGGAACAGAAATCGAAACGGTTGGAGCAGGAGGAAAAAACCATGAGCAAACGGCGCAAAACTCTTGAGCGTGAGCTGGAATGGGTCAGAATGTCCCCAAAAGCCCGTCAGGCAAAATCGAAGGCACGTTTGGGCGCTTACGATAAAATGTTAAACGAGGACGTAAAACAGAAGGAAGAAAAACTTGAAATATATATTCCGAATGGCCCTCGCCTGGGTGATAAAGTTATTGAAATGGAAGGTGTTACAAAAGGATACGGAGACCGGATACTGTTTGAAAACCTGACCTTCAAACTTCCGCCTGCAGGAATAATTGGCGTTATCGGACCAAATGGCGCAGGCAAAACCACACTTTTCAAATTAATAATGAAACAGCTGGAAGCCGATGCAGGAAAAATTGAAATTGGTGAAACAGTAAAAATTAGTTATGTCGATCAAACCCATAAAGCAATCGATCCAAATAAATCGGTTTTTGAAGTAATAACAGGCGGAACAGAATCGATGATGCTGGGAAACAAACTCACCAATTCAAGGGCTTATGTTGGCCGTTTTAACTTTACCGGCGCCGACCAGGAGAAAAAATGCGGCTATCTGTCGGGTGGAGAAAAAAACCGTCTGCATCTGGCACTTGCATTAAAAGCCGAAGGAAACGTGCTTTTGCTCGACGAGCCCACCAACGATATTGATATCAACACCTTGCGTGCGCTGGAAGAGGGGTTGGAAAATTTTGCCGGTTGCGCGGTGGTTATTTCGCACGACCGGTGGTTCCTCGACCGCATTGCTACGCACATTCTGGCTTTTGAAGGAAATTCAGAGGTTGTATATTTCGAAGGTTCATTTACCGATTACGAGGAAAACCGCAAAAAACGGCTTGGTGATGCAACACCAAAACGGGTGAGATATAAAAAGCTGATGTAAGAAAATCAGCTTGGAAACCATAAAAAAAACCGCTCCGGTAATTCCGGAGCGGTTTTATTATGATGTACTGCATCAGTTACTTCGAAGCCGCCGCACATGCATCAAGTAATGTCTGAACATTTTTATTTGTTGCATCCAATGTTTTTGCTTTTTCAAGAATAACAATTGCTGCTTTAAATTCATCTTTTGATTTTTCAACCTCTGCAATATAAGCAGGGTCATCGGTTTTTAATGTTCCTTTATTAACTTTTTCATTAGCCGCGCTGACTATAGCAGCACCTTTTTTATATAACTCGTTTCCTTCGGCAACATAAACTCCTGCAAGTGCTTTACTTAATTTATCATCACCCGGAAATTTTGCAATACCTTCTTCCAAAGCTGCCTTGTATTCATCATCTTTATTCAAACCTTTCAACGCAACTGCCTTGTAGTAAATCGAGCTTTCGCCTTTGTAGCCTAATTCATAAGCTTTTCCGAAAAGCGCTACGGCTTTTTCGTTCAACTTACCACGATAGGCAGCGATTCCGGCGTTGTAATTTAAAGCATCAAGACCTTCTGTGGCTGTAGCAATTGCCTGTTCGAAACTGGCTACTGCATTTGCATAATCCTTTTTATCATTGTATGCCATGGCCTTGTATTCGTGGCATTTCGAAACATTGGTACCGGCTTCAATCGCTTTATCAAAATATTTAATAGCACCTTCCAGATTTTCTGATTTATATGCTGCAAAACCAATGTTATAATTTATCGACGCGTCAACCTGAACGTCACCAATGTTTTTCATTGCATCGTCGTACAATGAAAAAGCTTTTGCATAATCTTTTGCATTCAGCGCTTCGTTTGCCTGATTAATTTTTTCTGCCGCATCCTGTGCAAAAGAAAAAACAGTAATAAAAACTGCTACCACTAATAATAATACCTGTTTCATTTTTAATTTTTTTTTGTTAACCCTTTTTATATTTTTTACTTTATTTTTTTCCAAGTCCCAAAAGTAATAAATCTGAATTAAAATCCTAATACTAATTTCTTAACTTTAACAATCTGATTGACAAATTGTTAAAAAACATTAAGTGTAAAATTGATTTTTTGTGAAAAAAACGTAATCATTCTGAATTCAATTCTACGGATTAAACATTTCCGGATTCCAAAAGTTTAAAATGTTTTGTATCAGATGTAATGAGTTTTGAGCCTCTGTATTTTCAGGTTCCAGTTCAATCACTTTAATATATGCATTTATCGCCTTTCCCCAGTTTTGAAATTTCTGTTCCAGTTTTCCTTTAACCATATAATAATCAACCGTTTCTTCCGGAACTATTCCATTAAAAACAAGTTGCGCCTCATTTGCTTTTTCAGCATGAATAAGTTCAAGAACCTGATTCAGTTTTTCATTTCTCATTTGAAACTTTTACAAGATTTTCAAGATTTCCTGCAAATTCCAGTGTAAAATTATAGAGCAGTTGCCGTGCATTTTTCATTGCAAATTCCAGGTCCATCGATTCATTTGAAATGCTAAAAATCCCATCAAAGGCAACTGCTGCCTCTTTTTCAACCGACCCTCCAAAAGCAAAAACCGGCTTATTCTGTTTTTTGGTCCAATATGCGACAGCAAACGGAGCTTTATTATTTAAAGTTTGTGCATCAAGTTTTCCTTCTCCTGTAATTACCAAATCGGCCCATTTTATGTGTTCATCAAAATTAAGAAGCGATAAAACAAAGTCGGCCCCGCGAACAATTTCGGCACCGTAAAACGAAATTAATGGGATTGAAACTCCACCGGCCGCGCCGGTTCCTGGCTGATCAGTAATACTTTTCCCTGTTTTTTTCTGAAGCACCTGTGACCAGTTTCTTAATCCTGTTTCCAGTTGAATCACCATTTCAGGAGTTGCTCCTTTTTGAGGACCAAAAACAGCAGCTGCGCCATTTTCACCCAACAGCGGATTTTCGACATCACAAATTATTTTCATTGAGATTTCAGGAATTGCTTTTGGAAATGAAATATCGAAAACCTTCAAAAGGTTGAGTCCATTTCCTGACAATTCATTTCCGTTTTCATCAAAAAAATGAAAACCAAGTGCCTCCATCATTCCCATTCCCCCATCAACAGTGGCGCTTCCGCCAACCGCCAGCAAAATTTCATCCGATCCTTTTAAAATAGCATCTGCAATCAATTCTCCTGTTCCTACTGATAATGCTTTTAGCGGATTTAACTCATGCTTTTCAACCATTTTCATCCCCGAAGCATCCGCCATCTCGATAATTGCCGTTTTTCCTGAAACGAAATATTTTGAATTTACCCTTTTCCCCAAAGGCCCCTGAACTTTAATGTATACTGTTTCTGCATTCAATGCCCTGGCAATTACTTCTCCGGTAAAGTCTCCCCCATCGGCAACAGGTACTTTCCTTACATTAATTTCTGAAGAATAATGTATCAGCGCTCTTTCAACTGTTTCGGCAAAATCGAAAGCGTTAAGACTTCCTTTCATTGAATTTGGTGCGACTAAAATGTTCATTGTTCTCCACGTGTTACGGATACTACTCCTTTAATTTTTTTAAGTTTATGAATCAGAAATTCAAGGTGTTCAATGTTGTAAACCAACACTTTTAAAACTCCTTCAAACTTTCCCCGGTCAGATTCAATATTTATCGAGCGCATTTGCACACCAACATCTTTGGCAATAATGTGTGTGATTTCGGTAACAATTCCCAGTTCATCAATTCCTGAAATATGCAAAGTAGTGAGAAATGAACTTTTACTGGTGGTATCGCGCCATTTTGCTTTTATTACCCGGTACGGAAAACGCTCCTTCATTTGAGGTGCATTTGGGCAACTGTTGCGGTGAATTTTTATTCCTTCATTAATAGTAACAAAACCAAAAATGGTATCCCCGAAAACAGGGTTGCAGCATGGCGCAAGTTTGTAATTGATATCTTTCAGGTTATTATCGATTACCAAAAAATCATCGCCACCTTCAAAAGTTAGATCTTTTAACTCTTTTTTTGGAAGCAGTTCCTCTAATTTTAGTTTTGTGCTTACCTCTTCTTTTTCAGTAAAAATCGATTTTATATCTAACGGATCGATTTTCCCGGTTGCCAAATCGTAGTAAAAGTCGAGCGCAAGTTTGAATCCATATTTTTTAAGCATTCTCCGCATCCCGTCATCGGTTAATTCCAGTTTCCAGTTTTTAAACTTTCGCAAAAGAATCTCCCTTCCCTGCGCTGCCATCACTTTCCGCTCTTCGTTTAAACTGGCTTTTACGCGGTTTTTTGCCTTCGACGTAACCAAAAACTCAAGCCAGTCTAATTTTGGCTTTTGATTTCCGGAAGTATCTATTTCAATATGGTCACCATTTTTAAGCTTGTGTTTCAAGGTGACTTTAATTCCATTTACTTTTCCGCCCACGCAGGTATCGCCCAAACGCGAATGAATTTCGTAAGCAAAATCTAGCATTGTAGCGCCTTTCGGTAATTTCTTCAAATCCCCTTTTGGAGTGAAAACAAAAATCTCGTCGCTATAAATATCAGTGCGAAAATGATCGATAAAATCAACAACGTTTAATTCAGGATTTTCAAGAACATTTCTTATTTCTGCCAGCCAGGCATCGTATCCCGATTTTTCCTTTCCACCTTTATACCTCCAGTGCGCGGCAAGTCCCTTTTCTGCAACTTCGTCCATTCGTTTTGTACGAATTTGAATTTCAACCCATTTCCCCTGTGGCCCCAAAACCGTGGTATGCAGCGATTCATAACCATTCGATTTTGGAATGGTAATCCAGTCACGTAAGCGATTAGGATTAGTCTGGTATTCTTCTGTTACAAAAGAATAGGCAATCCAACAATCAGATTTTTCATTTTCAGGTTTCGAATCCAGAATAATCCGAATGGCAAATAAATCCATCACTTCGTCGAACGAAACATCCTGTTTGTTCATTTTATTATAAATCGACGAAATAGATTTTGTGCGTGCTTTCATTGAAAACTCAAAACCCTTGTTTTTCAATTTCTTCTCAACCGGTTTTACAAATTCAGCAACAAAATTGGCTCGTTCGGTTTCGGTTTCTTTTAGCCGGTTCACCACGTAATTATAAGCTTCAGGTTTTTGATATTTCAGGCATAAATCGAGCAATTCGGAGTTAACGGAATATAAACCTAAACGATGTGCAAGTGGTGCATACAAATATGCAGTTTCAGTAACCAACCGCGTCCGGCTTTCAACATCATATGCATCCAGATTTCGCATCACCTGCAGCCGGTCGGCAATTTTAAGAATGATAACCCGAACATCGCCAGCCAGCGCAAGTAAAAGTTTCCTGTAATTTTCAGAATGAATATCAACCGTATCAGTACCAAGTGCATTAATTTTTGCCATTCCCTCCAGAATAGAGAAAATACGCTTGCCAAATTCCGTTTCGATCTCCTTTTGAGTTGCTTTTCTCTCTAATCCGGCATACATTACATTATGCAGCATTCCGGCAATAATAGAATCGGGTCCCATCCCAATTTCGTGAGCAATAATAGTAGCTACATCAAGAGAGTGATTGAGAATAACTTCGCCATGTCTGAATTTATTCTCGTTAACAATTTCACGCGCAAAAAGAAATGCCTTCTCAATTTTCTCCAAATCACTTGGTTCCCAGATAAACTGACAAATAGATTTGAGATTTTCGTACCGGGCAATTATATGTTCCTGAATTTCCATCTTAAATTCTTTTTTTTTGTTTTTACTCTTCTCTTCGTAGAGGCTGGAGAGAAAATTGCAACAAAAAAGGCCGCCTGAAAAAGCAGCCTTTTTACAAATATTTTTGAAATACTGTATTTATTCTGCTGCCTTTGTTGAATCAACAAATACGCGCTGGCGCATTTCGCGGTCGAGCATAAAAATACCGTTACCCTGGCCATTGATAAGCTTCAAAGTATCAAGTATTTCCTGAACATTGGCTTCTTCTTCCACCTGTTCGTCAACAAACCACTTTAAAAAGCTTTGTGTGGCATGGTCGCGCTCTTCTATAGCGATATCAACCAATTTGTTAATTAAGCTTGTTACATGCTGTTCGTGAACCTGGGTTTTTTCAAACACATCAATTACGCCGTCGAAATCAGTTGGCATTTGTGCAATGGCTTTTAACTGCACTTTCCCTCCCCTTTCGTTTACATAGTTGAAAAATTTGTTGGCGTGGGTCATTTCTTCCTGAAACTGAATGTACATCCAGTTGGCGAAGCCGGGTAAACCCATGTTATACAAATAGGCTGACATGGATAAATAAAGCAAAGATGAATACTGTTCAGCATTAATCTGCTCGTTTAAAGCGTTTAACATTTTTTCTTTTATCATGACTTTTTGTTTTTTTAGTTTGGGTTAAAAGTAGGAAAAAGGAAAGAGATATAAAAAAAGAAAGACCCAAAATTGAATCTTTCTTAATATTGAATTTCTATGGGGGATAATTTAAGTTTATCAGATTGACTGTGTAGTACAATACAATATTGCATCTTAAGAATTCGCATCTTCTTCGAATAATGTTGCTGCTGAATTTTTTAATGAGAAACATAAAACATGTCTGTGCTATAAAAAACCCACCAGACAAAATATGATTTTCAAACGGTATTTTTGTTATTAACAAATACTTTACAAAAGCTTTTGAACATGCCTTTATACTATTCTTAACCTCAAAACGCAGATAGTTTTCCTATATTTGCGCACTTAATTATTCAACCTGATTTTTTATCCGGAAAACATGAAAAACATCAAATTCATTTCTGCCAAAGAGGCTGTTAAAGTAGTAAAATCCAACGACCGTGTTCACATGCATAGTGTTGCGGTAACACCACACCCGCTTATTGCTGCATTATGCGAAAGAGGACGTAATAAAGAGTTCAGAAATGTGCGTATTCAACACATTCATACCGAAGGTCCGGCTCCATATGCCGATCAGGAGTTTGAGGGCATTTTTCAACTGGAATCTTTTTTTGTTGGTCACAACGTTCGTAAACAAACACAATCGGGTTATGCCGATTATATTCCGGTATTCCTGCACGAAACACAGCGATTGATTCGCGAGGGCGTGTTAAAAGTAAACGTGGCTATGATTCAGGTTTCGGTTCCCGATAAATTTGGATACGTTTCGCTCGGCACATCGGTAGATGCTACACTTGCAGCAGTTGAAAAAGCAGATACTGTAATTGCCATTGTAAATCCAAATGTACCCCGTGCTTTTGGCGATGCCATGTTTCACATAAATGATATTGATATTTTTGTTGAAGATGATAGTCAATTGATTGCAAAGGACCCTGGCCCGATTTCGGATACCGACCGTAAAATTGGCCGTTTTGTTGCTGAACTGGTTGACGACGGCGCAACCCTGCAAATGGGAATAGGAGCCATTCCGAATGCGGTTCTCTCGATGCTTGGAAATCACAAGGATTTAGGCGTACATTCAGAAATGTTTGCCGACGGAATACTTCCGTTAGTTGACAAAGGCGTGGTAAATGGAAAAAACAAAACCATTGACAAAGGGAAAATGGTAGCTACCTTCCTGATGGGATCAAAGTATCTTTACGATTTCGTTGACAATAATCCTGGGGTTGCCATGCAGGATGTTCAATATACCAACCGTGTGAATATTATAGCACAAAACCCGAAAGTTACTGCCATCAATTCTGCGCTTCAAATCGATATTACCGGACAGGTTTGTGCCGATTCAATTGGTACCACTCACTATTCGGGAGTTGGCGGTCAAATCGACTTTTTAAGGGGAGCATCGCTTAGCCAGGGTGGCAAACCAATTATTGCCATTCCTTCGGTTACAAATAAAGGAATCAGCAAAATTGCACCCATTTTAACTCCCGGAGCCGGGGTTGTAAGTACAAGAGCCAATATTCATTGGCTGGTTACCGAGTTTGGTGCTGTAAACCTGTATGGCCGCACACTGCAGGACAGAGCAAAACTGATAATTTCGATTTCGCATCCCGACCACCAGGAATTACTCGATAAAGCAGCTTTCGAGCGCTTCGGACCACACTTCCACTTTGTTTGGGACGCTGAATAGTTAGATATTTATGCTGAACTTTATATAAATAAATGCCTGTTTTCAACACAGGTTGTTCTTTAAAACATTGATTACTCGTTTATTGAGAATGGGCATTTATTTTAAATTTTACAGGCAAACATTTTAAGCCTCGTCCGAAATCGACCTTTAAAAACAAGACAACACCAATCACCGTAAAGCCATTTTCCTATCCGTCAACTATTTCAATAAATCGTCTTAAGCTCAATATTAACTATTTATAAAGTTCTTTTCAAATCAACAGACTTTTCGTATTTATTTGTAAATATTGAAACAAAGACATTAATTTTGCTTCTTTAAAATTCTGTAAGTCAACTATTTAAAACGATTATAAACAAGGAGTATGTCAACTATATTCCTATCATAACCATATTTTATAATTAAAATTTTTAAAAATGAATATTTCGCATATCGAACACATTGGTATAGCTGTAAACAAACTGGAAGAGGCTATTCCATATTACGAAAATGTATTGGGATTGAAATGCTACGCCATTGAGGAAGTAGCCGATCAAAAAGTTAAGACTGCCTTTTTTATGGTAGGTCAAACAAAGATTGAATTGCTGGAATCAACAGATCCGGAAGGACCAATCGGTAAATTCATTGAGAAAAAAGGTCCTGGTGTACACCACCTGGCTTTTGCAGTTGATAACGTAAACGAAGCACTTGCTGATGTTGCTTCCAAAGGTGTTCAGCTCATCGACAAAGCGGGGCGTAAAGGTGCAGAAGGAATGAACATCGGATTCCTTCATCCAAAATCGACATTAGGAGTTTTGACTGAACTCTGCTCAGAATAAAAAATTTTATAATTCAATCTAAATACCATGAATAATCAGGATAAAGTAAAAAAACTTATCGACCTGCGCGTTGAAGCAAAACTCGGAGGTGGAGAAAAAAGAATTGATGCACAACATGCCAAAGGTAAATTTACTGCCCGCGAACGCATTGCCATGTTGCTCGACGAAGGTAGCTTCGAAGAATACGATATGTTTGTAACTCACCGTTGCGATAACTTTGGGATGGAAAAAACCAAATTTATGGGCGACGGCGTAGTTACCGGACAAGGAACAATCGATGGCCGAGTAGTTTATATTTATGCACAGGATTTTACTGTTTTTGGTGGTTCACTTTCAGAAACCTATGCATTGAAAATTTGCAAGGTGATGGATATGGCCATGAAAGTAGGAGCACCAATTATCGGTATTAACGACTCCGGTGGTGCACGTATCCAGGAAGGCGTAACAGCATTGGCTGGTTATGCAGAAATTTTCGAACGTAATATAATGGCTTCTGGAGTTATTCCACAGATATCCGCAATTTTTGGTCCGTGTGCCGGCGGAGCAGTATATTCACCTGCCCTCACCGACTTCATTATCATGAGCAAAGACACCAGTTACATGTTTGTTACCGGTCCGAAAGTAGTAAAAACTGTAACCGGCGAAGTGGTAACCGACGAACAGTTGGGTGGAGCTTCAGTTCATGGGTCAAAATCGGGCGTTACCCATTTTGTAGCTGATGATGAAGAGGAAGGAATCCTTTTAATAAGAAAAATGCTGAGCTACATGCCGCAAAATAATCTGGAAGATGCACCACTTGTACATTGTATTGATCCAATCGATCGTCTGGAAGATTCGCTTAACGAAATTATCCCCGACAATCCCAATAAACCTTATGACGTTAAAGATGTAATTCACGCTATCGTTGACCAAAACGAATTTCTTGAAGTTCACCGCAATTATGCACAGAATATTGTGGTTGGTTTTGCCCGTTTCAATGGGGCTTCAGTTGGAATCGTAGCCAACC
>DATITY010000690.1:0-10867 GCA_035467235.1 Draconibacterium sp.
ATTATTCGTCGTCATCATACCGGTACGATTCAATGATTGAGTTGAGCAATTCTTCAATTTCAGCAGCATTTTCGCCTAATAAAAACGCAATTTTCTGCACCATTTCAATATTTTGTTTGTTAATGCGCTGGGCACGGCTGATAATTTCATCGCGCACCAGTTTTGGCGCCGACATATCGCGGATTACAGCGCCTACAACTTTGTTCTTGTAAAGCGTTACTACCGAAATATGAATTAATTTATTCTGAAACTTAAGGTCGCGTTCCAGGTTATCTTCACCGGAATGCATTACGCTGGTAAGCATTTTCAGGATTACTTCGGGCACAAGTACCTGTATTGCTGCTCCTTTTAGTCCGGGAATAGTTTCGTACAGTTCTTCAGTTTCTTCACCCATTAAGTGGGCAAAACTTTGGTTCGAATCGACAACTTTGAAATTACTGTCGATAATCACAATTCCAGCGCTGATTTTATGCAGCATGTGCGACGATACCTCCATCGACTCCTGCGCCATTTCCAGTCGTTTCTGCGTCTTTTTCAACTCTGTAATATTGTTAATCGACCCTACAATTCCAATAATTTCGTTGTCATTGTTTCGAATTACTGCCTTGTTTAATATTACAGTGTGCGCTGTTCCATCTTTATGTTTTATCTGCGTTTCATAAATCTGTTCGTCAGGATTCTGCAATAGCTCCTGATCGTGTCTGTAATACATTTCCGCAGTTTCCTGGGAATGAATGTCAAATACAGATTTTCCGATGATATCGGCTTTTTTCCTGCCCGTAAATTTCTCGTGAGCCTTGTTACTCATCTGATAAATCCCTTTTACGTCGCGGTAAAAAATTGGAATTGGCAGTGCATCAATTATTTTCTGGTGAATTTCCGGATCATCAATATTCCCGGTTAAAATCGAATTTTTGTCGTAAATCATAACATTGTTTTTTTTGTAATTCGAGGCTGAAAAGTAAGGAAATATACCTTTTAATTCAACTTATTTTTGATGTTTAAGAAATGGTTATAATGTGGTTTAAAATCACTTTTTTAAATACAGGTACAACTATCTTTGTTAAGATATTTTGATTTTTTTTGATTGAAGTAAAATATACTTTACGTGAAAATAGAAGAGATAATAAAATTGACGGAAGCCCGGGTAGTTGCTGGTAATCGTGAAAAAGAGATATATATTGAAAGGGCATTTAGTTCCGATTTAATGAGCGACGTGTTAACACTTGATGATCACCAGATTGTATTGATTACCGGGCTGGCCAATCTTCAGTTGATACGCACTGTTGAAATGGCCGATATTCCGGTGGTTTTACTTTCGCGTAATAAAATTGCAAATCCCGAAATGATTAGCCTTGCCGAAGAAAACGGGATTGTTCTGCTCGAAACCCCGTATTCAATGTTCAGGGTAAGTGGGATTTTATATGAAAACGGATTAAAACCGCTTTATTAATGTCTCTGAAACTGGAATTCGATATCGTTGGCGGCGATTTTAACCTGGCAGGAAAGGCTTCCAGTAAAATAAAAAAGAAGTTGATTCAGTTAAATATCGATTCAAAATTTATTAAGCGAATAGTTGTTGCTACTTATGAAGCAGAATTAAATGTTGTAGCACATGCTTATTCAGGTTTACTTACCGCATGTTTTGAACCCGATTATATTACAGTTTTGGTTGTTGATAAAGGGCCGGGGATTGAGGATATTGAACAGGCAATGAAAGAGGGATTTTCAACAGCATCGAAAAGGGTTCGCGAAATGGGATTTGGAGCCGGAATGGGTTTGGCCAACATAAAAAAAAATGTTGATGAATTAAAAATTGAGAGTAAAGTAGGAGTGGGGACTTCATTGTTTTTTAAGATTTATTTTTGATGGGAACCACACAAAAATATCACGCTATAAAAGTTGACGGTCAAAGGTGTATTGGTTGTGTACACTGCATGAAAGCTTGTCCAACAGAAGCCATCAGAATTGAAAACGGAATTGCAACCATCAGGGAAGAGCGATGTGTGGATTGTGGAAACTGTTTGAGGGTGTGTCCGGTGGATGCTTTTTATGTTGAGCAGGACAGTCTCAATCAATTGGCACGTTTTAAATTCCGCCTGGTTTTGTTTCCTTCAGTAATGGTGGGCCAGTTTCCCGAAATTTATTCCGAAGACCAGATTTATCAGGCTTTGTTAAATTTGGGTTTTACACATATATTTGAGGTGGAGCAGCCTATTCAATGGCTGCTCGATTCGCTTAAAAATGAAGTGCGAAAAAGCGAAAATAAGCCGGTTATTTCATCGTTCTGTCCGGCAATTGTGCGGTTAATACAAATTAAATATCCCTCGCTAACCCAAAATATAGTTTCATTAAAGGCACCACATGATTTGGCCGCTTATTTTGCTATTGCTGAACTTGCCAAAAGAGGAATAAAACGCGATGAAGTCGGGATTTTTTATGTTTCGCCCTGTTCAGCAAAAATGGCTGCAGTAAAACGTCCGTTGGGCGAAAAAACCTCAATTGTTGACGGACTAATTAATATGAATGATTTGTATAATCAAATTATGCGGATAATTCCCTTGGTTACCAAAACGGATACATCGCATTTGCGCGAAAATCTGAGTAGCGACGGTATTTTGTGGTGTTTGCCCCGCGGAGAAGCCCGAAAATTTAACCGTCGTGCAATGGCAATCGACGGAATACACAATGTGGTTAAGTTTCTTGAACGGTTGGAAAATGAAGAGGTTCCGGAACTTGATTTTTTGGAATTGAAATCTTGCGATCAGGGTTGTGCCGGTGGAATTTTACTTACCGGGAACCGTTTTGTCACAGTTGAACGTCTTCAAAACAGGGCAAAAAAATATTTGCCGGCATTAAAACTTCAGACTGATAGTTTGGATAAAGCAGCAATACAGAAAAATTTAATTGCTGATCCAATTCATCCAAAACTGGTTTTCCGGTTAGACATTGACAGGGGAAAGGCGCTTGCAAAACTCAGAAAAATTGATAAAATACTTTGCCAGCTACCCGGTATCGACTGCGGTGGTTGCGGTGCGCCCAATTGTCATGCACTTGCCGAAGATATGGTGCAGGGATCAGCTAAAATGACGGATTGTATTTTCCTTCAGAAAAGATATTTGCGTGATGGAAAAATAACGATAAAAAAGATTTTTAAAAACTTAGACCGTACATGGGGTGAAAACCGGATTGAAGCCGATTGTACAAAAAAAGGAGGTAGAAATGAAGGTTTCTGAAATGATTGAAAAATTTGGATTGAAAGTTTTCTCCGGTAAGTCGGGTCTGGAAAACGAAATTTCGGGAGGTTATGTTTCTGATTTATTGAGTGATGTAATGGGATTTGCCCGCGAAAATCAGGTGTGGATTACTTTACAAACTCACCAGAATGTAATTGCAATTGCCTCGCTGAAAGATTTGGCAGCCGTAGTTCTGGTAAAAGGAATTCAACCCGATGAAGATACTCTGAAACACAGCGAGGAAGAAGGAATTCCGTTACTGGGAACCGAAATGGAAACATTTGAAATTGCAGGGAAACTGTATGCGGAACTTAATGCGTGAATGGCTGCCCGAATGAACTCGTTCAGGCGGGCGTGAATGCATGAATGAAAGAATTTAGAAGAAAAAAATGAACTCGAAACTCAAAACGTTAAACTCTGAACTTTGAACTCTGAATTCGAAACCCGAAACTCGAACAGTCTTGATACTTGATACTCCTAGTCTTGATACTTGATACTCAAATCTAAAAAATGAACTCATTAAAGGCCGACCTGCATATTCATACGCTACTTTCGCCCTGTGCCGATTTGGAAATGACCCCGGCAAATATTGTAGATAAAGCCAAAAAATCGGGACTTCAAATCATTGGAATTACCGACCATAATTCAACTAAAAATGCATTGCTTGTAAAAAAACTGGCACAAAAAGAGGGAATTTATGTTTTAACCGGAGCCGAGATTACCACCAGAGAAGAAGTTCATTGTCTTGCTTTTTTTGAATTTGAAGATCAATTGGCACATTTTCAGCAATTTCTGGATGTGCAGATAACGATAATTCCCAATCCCGACGGACATTTTGGATATCAGCCGGTTGTTGATGAAAACGATAATATTCTGGAACTGATTCCAAATTATCTTCCGGCTACGTTAAAATCGGGGATTCATGAAGTTCAGCATAAAGTGGAAAGTTTGAATGGGATATTTATTCCTGCACACGTAGATCGGCCTTCAAACGGACTTTTTAGTCAGCTTGGATTTATTCCGCCTGGTTTGAAATTCGATGCGATGGGTATCTCAAAATTCAGTTCAGAAAAAGATGTTCGAAAACATTATGTTTTAGGAAAGGAAATCACTTTAATTCGTAATTCCGATGCACATTATTTGCAACAAATTGGCGAAATTTACACCCTGTTCTTTTTAGAAAAAATTTGTTTTTCTGAAATAAAATTGGCTCTGAATCAGCAAAATAAAAGATTCGTTGAAATAAAATGAAAACTTTATCGGATCATATTCTCGATATCGTTCAAAATTCAATCAGGGCAAATGCTACATTGATTGAAATCATAGTTGAAGAGGATAAAAAAAATGACCTTTGCGTTTTGCGGATTCGGGATAACGGTTGCGGAATGAATAAGGAAATTTTGGAGCAGGCAACCAATCCGTTCTTTACAACACGGGAAACCCGGAAAGTAGGTTTGGGATTGTCGTTATTAAAACAAAATGCTGAAATGGCAAACGGTAAATTCAAAATTCAATCTGAAGTAAATAAAGGAACCGATGTCGAAGCTACTTTTCAATATTCAAACGTTGACAGGCCGGAGTTTGGAGATGTTTGGAACACATTTTATTTAACAATGCTTGGCAACGAAAAGGTGGAAATGATTTATGAGCATAAAACAAATAAAGGCAGCTTCAAAATCAGTTCAATCGAAATAAGGAAAAATACGGAGGGAGTTTCTCTGCAACAGACTGAAATTAGAGAGGCAATTACAGATTTAATAAAAAACAACATAACCGATATTCAATAAACTGTTTAAAATCAATTACCTAACCATGTCAAAAATAACATCACTGGCCGACCTTAAAAGAATTAAGGATGAGGTTCAATCGAAAATGAAACTCCGTGAAAACAGCGATAATCCTGATCAGGTGGTTCAGGTTAAAGTTGGAATGGCAACCTGTGGAATTGCATCAGGCGCAAAGGAAATCATGAAATATTTTGTGGAAGAGTTGGAGCAGCAAGCGGTTGACGCTTTAGTTACCCAAACCGGTTGCATGGGTTATTGCTATGCAGAGCCAACGGTGGAAGTTATTCTGCCACGAAAGGAACCGGTTGTTTTTGGCTTTGTAACTAAAAATAAAGCCCAGGAAATAATTGATACCTACATTAAAAAAGGTGAACTGATTGATGGGATAATCCCAATAACCTTTAAAACTATTGACGAGTAAATGTTGGATTCTTTGAATCCTGTACTTTGAACCTGCCTGAAGGCAGGCAGGCTTTTTACTTTAAACATTGAAATTTAAACTCTAAAATATGACCGATTACAGAATGCACATCCTCATTTGCGGGGGAACCGGGTGCAAAGCTTCCGAAAGCAGCGAAATAAAAGAAAAACTGAACTACTTTCTCAGCGAGTATGATTTGGAAGACGAAATTCAGGTTGTTCTTACGGGTTGTTTTGGTTTTTGCGAAAAGGGACCAATCGTAAAAATTTTACCCGACAACACATTTTATACAGAAGTAAAACCGTCTGACGCCGAGGATATAGTTAAAGAACACATTATTAAGGGTCGTCCGGTGCAACGGTTGCTTTATAAAAATCCGAAAAACGATTTCAAAGTTACATCAACTGCAAACATCGATTTCTACAAAAAACAAATCAGGATTGCACTTCGGAATTGCGGATTTATCAATCCTGAAAATATTGAAGAATATATTGGACGCGATGGTTACCAGGCACTTGGAAAATGTTTAACTGAATTAACTCCTGCGCAGGTCATCAATGAGATTAAGGAATCCGGCTTACGCGGCCGCGGTGGTGGTGGATTTCCAACCGGATTGAAATGGGAAATCACCAGAAATGTGGAAGCCGACCAAAAATATGTGGTTTGCAATGCCGATGAAGGCGACCCCGGTGCATTTATGGATCGCTCGATTCTTGAAGGCGATCCGCACTCTGTAATTGAAGCCATGGCAATTTGTGGATACTGTATCGGTTCCGATTCAGGATTGGTTTATATTCGGGCTGAATACCCGCTTGCAATTGAAAGATTAAAAACAGCAATCAAACAGGCCGAAGAATTTGGATTGCTGGGAGAAGACATTCTTGGAACCGGGTTTAATTTTAAAATTGAATTGCGTTATGGTGCAGGCGCTTTTGTTTGCGGCGAAGAAACAGCGCTGATTCATTCGATGGAAGGTTTACGTGGCGAACCTACCGTGAAACCGCCATTTCCTTCAGTTTCAGGATACAGAGGGAAACCGACGAATGTAAATAATGTGGAAACTTTCGCCAATATTCCGGTTATCATTAATAAAGGAGCCAGTTGGTTTAATAAAATAGGAACTGAAAAATCGAAAGGAACCAAGGTTTTTGCCCTGGCAGGTAAAATCAACAATGTTGGTTTAATAGAAGTTCCGATGGGAACCACTTTGCGCGAGGTGATTTATGATATTGGCGGTGGTATAAAAGATGGAAAGGGATTCAAATCGGTACAAACCGGCGGCCCGTCCGGCGGCTGTCTGACCACAAAATTTCTGGACACACCAATTGATTATGAAAATCTGCTTGCTGCCGGATCAATGATGGGATCGGGCGGAATGATTGTGATGGATGAGGATGACTGCATGGTTTCCATCGCTAAATTCTATCTTGAGTTTACTTTGGAAGAATCATGCGGAAAATGCAGTCCCTGCCGGATTGGAAACAAACGACTTCACGAAATACTCTGTAAAATAACTGAAGGAAAAGGTGATTTTGAGGATATCAACAGATTAAAAGTGTTGAGCGAAGTGATTAAAGATACCTCGCTTTGCGGACTTGGACAATCATCTCCAAATCCCGTTCTTTCAACTATACTGAATTTTGAAGATGAATACCTGGCACATGTAAACGATGGAAAGTGCCCGGCTGGCCAGTGCAAATCGTTGTTGCGATACGATATTATTGAAGAGTTGTGCACCGGTTGTACATTGTGTTTTCGCAATTGTCCGGTGGGAGCAATTACCGGCGAACGCCGCGTTCCGCATTTTATCGATCAGACTCTTTGTATCAAATGCGGCGTGTGTTTCGAAAAATGTAAATTCAATGCAATTACCCTGACTTAATTGAAACGAAATGGAAATAGTAAATCTAACAATCGATAATAAACCAGTAGTAGTAAAAAAAGGCACTACCATTTTACAGGCGGCTTCCGAAATTGGAATTCACATTCCAACGCTTTGCTACATGAAACTGGATGATTTAAATATTGAAAATAAACCGGGTGGTTGCCGTATTTGTGTGGTAGAAGTAAATGGTCGCCGGAATCTTGCACCAGCCTGCTGTACCGATGTGCACGAAGGAATGGTAGTTAACACACATTCAATCAGGGCAATCAATGCGCGGCGAACTGTAATGGAATTGATTCTATCAGATCACCCCTCTGATTGTTTGATTTGTGCCAAATCGGGCAACTGCGATTTACAGAATATGGCGCATTACCTCGGTATCCGCAAGATTCATTACAAGGGTGAACAATCTCATTACCGAGAAGATACATCGCCGGCGATTATTCGTGAGGTGGATAAATGTATTATGTGCCGCCGCTGCGAAATGATGTGTAACGATGTACAAACAGTAAACGTCCTTTCGGCAATTAACCGGGGATTTAACTCAGTGGTTGCTCCTGCTTTCGAAATGAACCTCGATCATTCGGTTTGTACTTATTGCGGACAATGTGTTGCAGTTTGTCCGACCGGCGCATTAACCGAAGTTGACGATACCGGCAAGGTTATCAGGGTTCTTTCCGACCCCACGAAAACTGTTATTGTACAAACTGCCCCTGCAGTGCGGGCTGCTTTGGGCGAAGAATTCGATATGGAAGCAGGAACACTGGTTACCGGAAAATTGGTTGCCGCATTGAAAAGATTAGGTTTTGATTACGTTTTTGATACCGATTTTGCTGCCGACCTTACCATTATGGAGGAAGGGACAGAATTACTGAACCGGTTGGGAAGACATCTGGCGGGCGATAAAACTGTAAAACTTCCGATATTAACGTCGTGCTGTCCGGCATGGGTGAAATTTTTTGAGCACCAGTTTCCCGACATGAAAGATATTCCTTCAACGGCACGCTCGCCTCAACAAATGTTTGGCTCAATTGCCAAGACATATTTTGCTGATAAACTGGGAATTAAACGCGAAAATCTGGTAGTGGTTTCAATCATGCCTTGCGTGGCAAAGAAATATGAATGCGGGCGCGATGAATTTAAAGTGAACAAAAATCCGGATGTTGATTATGCAATAACTACACGCGAATTGGCTGCACTAATAAAAATTTCAAATATTAATTTCGGGACACTGCCAAACGAGGAATTCGATAATCCGATGGGCGAATCTACAGGGGCTGCTGTAATTTTCGGTACAACCGGCGGAGTAATTGAAGCTGCGGTGAGAACTGCTTATGAATTGCATACCAAAAAAGAACTTCCACGACTTGATTTCGACGAACTCCGCGGAATGGAAGGAATCAGGAAAGCAACCATCGATTTTGGTGGAACACCAATTAATATTGGAATTGCCCATGGCCTTGGAAATGCAAGAAAACTGCTGGAAGAAATTCAGGCCGGAACAAGCGAATTTCATGCAATTGAAATTATGAGTTGTCCTGGTGGCTGTATCGGAGGAGGTGGTCAACCTTATCATCATGGAAATGCTGAAATACTTAAAAAAAGGCAAAGAGCAATTTACCAGGAGGACGGTAAAAAGGCAATTCGCAAATCACACGAAAATCCATACATCATAAAGTTGTATGATGAGTTTCTCGGAAAACCAATGAGCGATAAAGCCCACCATCTGCTGCATACGGCTTATTTCGACAGGACGGAATAAAAAAATGCTTGAATGCTTGAATTACAGAATGCATGAATGATTGAAAATTTTAAATAAAACTAATTTAAGATGCCAAAAATTAAACTATCCGACAATACCGTCAATACAATAAAGAATATTTGTACTGAATTTGAAAATAAAGAAAGTGAACTGATTAATGTATTACACAAAGTACAGGGAAAACTGGGATATCTGCCAGCTGAAGTTCAGGAAGTAGTAGCCAAAGAACTGAAATCATCGGTTGCCCGTGTTTATGGTGTGGTCACTTTTTACAGTTTTTTCACCATGATTCCGAAAGGTGAATTTCCCATTTCTATTTGCATGGGAACTGCCTGTTATGTGCGGGGTGCCGAGCAAGTTCTTAGCGAATTTAAACGACAGTTGAAAGTTGAAGTTGGTGAATCAACCCCCGACGGAAAATTCTCTCTGAATTGTTTGCGATGTGTTGGCGCATGTGGACTCGCGCCTGTTGTAACTATTGGTGAAAAAGTTTATGGCAGGGTCGCACCTACTCAGGTAAAAGGAATTATTGCTGAATACCGGCAGGGATGTGCAAATAATGATTTAAAATCAGCCTGAAAAAGGTCAATCTTACTTATTTCTCACTCACATATTTACCCCTGATTGATTATTGAAAAATCTCAATAAGTGATTAAAACTTGTCAATATAAATTAACCGGTTGTACTGATTAAGATTTATTTTTCGGAAAATTTTTATTACAATTGTATTACTCACCTAATAACGAATTTGATTAAGTTGCTGAACAAAATTCATAACCTGAATTTTGATTTAAGAATTTTTTTCAAATCAACACTAAAGGAATTTTTTGATATGCGTATAAAAAATAAGGAGTTCTAAACTAACTTAAAATCAAACGGATGAATATGAAATTTTACCTGATTATTTCTTTCTTCCTGATTACAATACACGCTTTTTCTCAGGGCGTTGTAAAAGGAAAAGTTACTTCGATTGCTGAACCAAAAGGGTTACCTGGTGTAAATGTAATAATTAAAGGGACCGTTACCGGTGTAATTACCGATATTGATGGGAATTACAGCATCAGCGTACCATCACCCGATGCGGTTTTGCAATTCTCGTTCATTGGTTTCCAAAGTCAGGAAATACCGTTAAACGGGCAAACTACAATTGATGTGGTATTGGTAGAAAACGTACAATCGATTGATGAAGTCGTGGTAACCGCCCTAAGTATCGAACGAAATAAAAACTCGCTGGGATACTCAATTACGCAGGTGTCAAGCGAAGAACTGACTTCGGTAAAAGAGACCAATCCCATAAATTCATTAGCTGGAAAAGTTGCGGGGTTACAAATTTCAAACACTCCCACAGGCGTCGATGGTTCAACCCGGGTTGTGTTGCGCGGAATCTCATCACTTTCAGGCGGAAACCGGCCTTTGATAGTTATTGACGGAGTTCCTGTAGAAGGCGAATCGTACGGGGGTGCCGGACTTGGGGGTGGAAAAGACATGGGAGATGCGCTTTCGGATATTAATCCGGAGGACATCGAAAATATGAGTGTTCTGAAAGGCGCCGGAGCTGCCGCCGCTTATGGATCGCGTGGTGCAAACGGGGTGATTCTGATTACAACAAAAAACGGTTCCAGCCGCAAAGGAATCGGTGTTTCAGTTATTTCAAGCTATATTATGGAGTCTCCTTTGGTTTATCCCGAATTGCAAAGCAAATACGGACAAGGTGGATTTGGCCAGCATCCAACCGAACTGGGAACCACAATGACAAACATTAAGGGAGAAGAACCC
>DATITY010000691.1:0-5450 GCA_035467235.1 Draconibacterium sp.
ATTGAACTTTGGAATGGAACCATTCTACCGGTTTCAATTCTCCAGTCGAGTAAATCGCCCTCCAGATAACAGGTCGCATAAGCACGCGGATCCCTGTCATAACCAGCGGGTGCACCTTCTGTTTCGTATTCATACCATAAAGTTGGGTCGATTTCAAGGTTCCGGTATCCAAACGGCGACAAATAAGCATAATTCAAAGCTCCGCCCCATTGCCAGCCAGGCAACCAGCCACCGGCTGCACGGTTATCATCGTTGTACTGGATTTCCCAAACCGATTCCTTATTATTTTCAGCTTTATAGGATTTTGTTTCTACAGGAACAGGCAAAAAAGAATAGTTAGATAATAAAGCAGCCTGATAATCTTCTTTTGTCTGAGCATTTGGTTTAATCAGTTCGTAAACATTACTGTCTATTACCCGTTTGAATGCGGCTTTGGCTTTTTTAATGTTGTCAGTGGCTTCAGTACCTCCACCTTTTCCAAAACGCAAATAATACTGATAGTGTTTGTACAAAAGAGCTTTTCCAAGTGCTGCATTGGCAGTACCCTTTGTTAACCGGCCAGTTTCGGTAACCGGCCATGAATCGGGTAAATTATTGGTAGCAAATGTTAAATCTTCTTCCAGTTTATTCCAGAATTGTTCAGGCGTTCCATTTGTCAGCCCAACCAGTGGATTAATTGGCACATTGGTTTCATCATAATAGATAGGGGTATTGAACCAGGTAACCAAATAAAAATAATACATTCCGCGCAATGCCAGTAATTGTGCCTTGTATTCGTTAAATTTGGATTCTTCAACAATATCTTTCAGACGATCGATATTGGCAAGAATATCCGAAGTTCTGAATAATCCAATGTACAGGGTATTCCAAACGGTTTGAAAATCGGAAGTATTAATAATCATCTGATCGAAACCTGATTTAGGATTCTCGAACCAGATATACGGATCCAACTGATTCAACCGCAAAAGGTAAAAATTACCAAACATTCCGCCGTGAGCAAAAGGTGTATATGCAGCATTTACTGCCAGTAAAAGATCGTTTTCTGTTTTAAAAAAGGAACCGACATCCAGACTATTTTTGTTTTCAGTTTCCAGAAAACTATCCGAGCAGGCGGAAAATACCATAGCCAAAATGAATATAAAGATTAGTTTTTTCATTGTAGTAATTTCTTTTCGTGTTTCTAACTAAAATCCAATTTGTAAACCACCTGTAAGTGTGCGGGGCATGGAATAACTTCCACTATCTGTCCCGGAACTCAAAGGATTAACGGAAATAAATCCTTCCGGATCCCGCCCCTTGTATGAAGTAAAACAAAGGAGATTCGAAGCATTGGCATAAATCCGGACATTTTGAATACCCATTTTTGCGCAGATATTCTGAGGAAGTGTATATCCGAACTGCAAATCTTTTACGCGAAGAAAAGATCCATCCTCAATCCAGAATGTAGAAATCCGGTCGTTAACGTTTCTGTTGGAAGGATCGACACGAACATAATTTGTAGATTCATTTTCCAAAGTCCAGTGATTTTGTGCAAAATCATTTAACTTATTGTGATCCATATCCTGATTGTTCATGCTTGACAAACCAGCCCGCTGTGCATTGTAAATATCGAAATCGCCTACCCCATAAAAGAATACGTTAAAATCAAAGTTTTTGTAAGAGCAATCAAATCCAAGCGAGAAATTCAAACTTGGGATTGTTTTACCAATAATCGTTTTATCCAAATCGGTTACATCACCATCGGCATTTAAATCGGCATATCTGATGTCTCCGGGTTGAGGAGTGTTTCCGGCATGAGTAGCATATTTGTAGCCAGTATATAAACCGTTTGCATCCATCTGCCATGATCCATCGGCGCCCTTGGTGTAATTGGTCTCATCTAACTGAATAATTCCTTCAGAAACAAAACCATATAAGGCGCCAATTGAATGGCCTTCGATTGTTCTGTTATTTCCGGTTGTAATATCGGTAACAGGCAGGTATTCAACGTTATTTTTGATGGTAGTGAAATTCGAAATAATTCCATAATTAAAATTATTGATTTTGTCCCTCCATTGAAATGAAAGTTCTACGCCCCGGTTTTCAATATTCCCTGTATTAAACCAGGGATTACCGTCCTGACGGCCAAATGCCGCGGAAATTGGGATAGCAACCAACAAATCTTTATTCTTTTTAATATAATACTCAGCGCTTGCCACAAGTTTATTTTTGAACATATTAAGGTCGAACCCCAGATTAAACATTTCTGCTGCCTCCCAGTGAATTTCTTTCGATGCCAATCCATAAAAAACATACTGTGCCCTGGCAATATGCTGGTCGTCGCCAAACACCGGAGAAAATGCAGTATTTTCGGAAATTTTATCTAAATACTGGAATCCACCGCCAATATCTGAGTTACCGGTTTGTCCCCAACCTAAGCGCAGTTTGAGTGCATCGATTTGTTCAACATCCTTTAAAAAATCTTCGTTTACTTTCCAGGCAAGCGATGCCGACCAGAAATTTCCTCTTCTGTAGTCCGGAGCAAAAACCGAAACTCCGTCGGAGCGGAACGAAGCAGTGGCAAAATACTTGCTTTTATAGTCGTAAATTACCCTGCCTAAATAAGACAGCATCCGGTAATCTGAACTGTACCCTCTTAATTGTGTAGCAGATGTTCCTCCGTTTGATAATGTGTTTAGCTGCTCAAAATCAAATCCGGTGACAGCCCCGGATATGCTATTGCTTTGCGTTGCCCGAACCTGGCTCACTGCCGTTGCCTGTATATTATGGGTATCGTTAAAATTCTTTTTGAATAGCAATTGATTTTCAAGGTTCAGTGCAATATTTTCGCCATAACTTTCTGAAAGAGATGCACTTCCCGGAGCACGATTGCCGGTAAATAAGGGCATCCAGGCTTTAGTCCTGTAATAATTAACCTCTGCGGCGGGAGTGATTTTGTACATCAGCCAATCGGTAAAATCAATCTGCAGGTACATATTAGCCCTGGTTCCCAAACCATAAGATTTGTTATCTCCCAGTGAAGGCGCCGCGAGTTGGTTTGGTTTATCGTTCCCTAAGGTATTGTTATAAACAGGTCCGGTATATCCATCAGGTATGGTACCCTGCTGTAAATCACCATTTTCATCTTCCCAGTAAATGGTTTGGGGTGATTCGAATCCGCCTTTATAATAAGAATTATAAACCTTCATCAAAGGCGATGATATTAAATCGTAAATGCCTATTTGATTGGTCATTGGCGTTTCTCCAATGTTGTAATTCAGACTGATGCTTTCTCCAATTTTTACATGTTTCCCAAGGGTAAAATCTGAATTGGCACGAATTGTATAGCGTTCGGCATTAGTTTTAATTACAGTTCCGTCTTCATTCACATAACCAAGAGAGACGTTATAATTGCTGTTTTCGCCACCTCCTGCAATTGAAAGATGATAGTTTTGGTTGAGCCCGGTTTTAAACATCTCATCCTGCCAGTTAGTTCCCTCTTGCCATCCCGCACCGTAATATTTTTCTCGAAATGGTTGGTCATATTCGGGTTTGTCGCCATAAATTCCCTTAAAAAAAGTTGAATACTGGTCGGCATTCATCATATCATATTGCTGAGGTTTTAAATTGACACCTACATAAGTATCGAAATTAACCTGGGGTTTTCCTGGTTTTCCTCTCTTGGTGGTCAAAATAACTACCCCGTTTGAACCATTCGCACCATAAATAGCTGTTGCAGAGGCATCTTTTAATACTTGCATGCTCTCAACTTCATTGGGTTGTATTCCGTTAATATTTCCAACCTGAACACCATCCACAATATAAATCGGATCAGATCCTTTATTGATTGAACCCACACCGCGGACACGGATTGCTGCGCTTCCCCCCGGAGCCCCATTCTGAATTACCAGAACACCAGGGGCTTTGCCCTGAAGCGCCTGAGAAGCACTTGATGAAGGATTCCTGGTTAACTCTTTTGTTGAAACTACAGCTACAGAACCCGTTAAATCAGATTTTTTTACCGTGCCGTAGCCGATAACCACTACTTCTTCTACTGAAACTATATTCTCTTTTAATGTAACATTTATAACCGACTGATTATCTATTGGCACTTCCTGGGTAGTCATTCCTATAAATGAGAATACAAGAATTTTACCGCCATCAGGAATAGTTAAACTATAATTACCATCCTGATCGGTGACAGTGCCAACCGCTGTCTCTTTAACCATAACTGTTACACCGGGAATACCCTTTTGATCGGCTGCGCTGGTTACCTTACCGGTAACTTTGTTCTCATCCTGCAACGATGTAAAAGTCGAAGCATTTTCACCTTTGCCGGTAATCAGGATATGACGATCCATTACCTCGTAGTTGATGTTTGTATTCTTACAAACTTCGTCCAAAATGTTTTCAATTTTGCGATTTGTGAAATCAACGCTTACTTTTTGCGTGAGATCAACCTGCGAATTATCGTAGAAAAACCGGAACTCGCTTTCTTCTTCAATTTTTTCAAACACCTCAATTAAAGTAACATTGTTCATGTTAAGGCTTAGTCTCGTCACCTGTGCATATCCTGCGGCAGAAACCTGAAGAAGACCTGCAAAAAACAGAAAAAATGTGATCTTGCTCATAAGAATTAATTTAAAAATGAAAGGATTACTCTTGTAATCATTCCATACTAATTTTTTTTTCATAGATTTGAATCATAAGGTTTGACGACTTGGTTATTTGTTGTTGAACTAAACGGTGACACGTTTCAACCGAAGGCAGAGAATGTTGGCGCATTTTCTGCCTTTTTGTTTAAATCATATTTCGTTGTTTTTTAAGTTTGACATAAATTATATTTTTATTGAATTTATACTCGATTGGCTGAACAGATGTGCGACGGATCGCTTCCATAAAAATGAAGATATTGTCGTTGATATTGATCGTACCTGTATACGTTTTATTTTTCAAAAAGTCATCTTCAAAAACTATCTCCACATTAAAAATTCGTTTAATTTTAACTGAAAGACTTTCAAGGCTTTCATCCTTAAATGCATACATTCCATTTTCCCAGTATTCGTAATATGACGATTGTATCTTTTGCTCTGTAATTGAATTGTTTTGCTTGTCGTAAAACAAGCTGTAACCCGGCTCCAGTAAAAATGAGGATTTACCGTTTATTGCTTTATTGGTATCGAATTCAACAGAACCTGAAATCAGTGAAGTTTCAATCAACTTGTCTTCAGGATAGGCGTTTACCGAAAACCGTGTTCCCAGCACTTTTATTTGTTGGTTACCGATTTTCACTACGAACGGATGTTTTGAATCGTGATGCACATTAAAATATGCTTCTCCTGAAAGTTCAACCACCCGGTTACTTGCAAAATCAGAGGTGTATTTAAACTTTGTTTCATTATTAAGCCAGACAATGCTGCTGTCGGGCAAAATTACTTTCATACGGTTACCGCGTGGCACAATTATTTCCT
>DATITY010000692.1:0-3868 GCA_035467235.1 Draconibacterium sp.
ATGTTTATTCTGATAATTCAATTATCGGATTTAGTCATACGCACTGGAGCGGTGTTGGAATGGTAAACGGAGGTGAAATAATGCTGATGCCAACAGTTGGTGACAAGCTTCAGATTGTTCCCGGAACCCACGAAAACCCTGATGCAGGATACCGTTCGAGATTTAGCCACAAAGATGAAACAGCATCACCCGGCTACTATTCGGTTCTACTGAAAGATTATAACATTAACGTTGAACTTACTGCAACCCAGCGGGCTGGATTTCACCGCTATACATTTCCTGAAACCGAAAATGCAAGGGTAATTCTTGATTTGGGGCATCAGATTGGAAATATGACCTCGGCAGAAAACTCGGAGTTGAAAATTGTAAACAACAACCGCATTGAAGGAGCAAAAAGCGCCGGACTTGGAAAGGTTTATTTTGTTGCCGAATTCAGCAAGCCGTTCAAGTATTACGGAACTTTCGATAATTTGCATGTTTATCCCGAATCGGGAAATAGTTTCCTTGCATATAAAAATGCGGAAGCCGGAGATAAAATCGGGGCTTTTGTAACATTCAACACAACAGAAAAAGAGCAGATTCTGGTGAAAGTGGGGATTTCATATACAAGTGTTGAAGGAGCGCGAAAAAACCTGCAAACCGAAATTCCTCACTGGGATTTCGACCAGATAAAAAACAATGCGGCTAAAATCTGGAACACCGAACTTTCGAAAATAAAAATTGACGGGGCAACCGACGATCAAAAAGAGATATTTTATTCCGCCCTGTACCACTCGTTTTTAGCCCAGTACATTTCGCAGGATGTGGATGGAAAATACCTTGATTCGGATGGAAAAATACATGTGGCAAAAGATTTTAACTTTTACGGATCGTTCTCGTGCTGGGATACTTACCGTTCGCAGCACCCGTTACTGACACTTACCGCACCGGAACATGTAAACGACTTCATTAAATCGATTGCCGCGAAAACAGAACATTACGGATGGTTACCTGCCCAGCATTTCCTGAATGTTTTTGGAGAAGCGATGGTTGGCGACCATCTGATTCCGGTAATTGTTGATGCTTATATGAAAGGATTCCGCGATTTCGATGTAAAATTTTTATACAAGGAGATGAAAAGGAAAGCACTGGAAAACCCAACGGAACCAAGACTTGAACACTCGGGGAGATCCGGACTTGACTTTTATAAAACATTGGCATACACGCCGGTTGACAAAGTTACCGAATCGGTTCCAAACACGCTTGAGCTGGCTTACGACGACTGGTGTATTGCCCAACTGGCAAAAGAGCTTGGTGAAAAAAATGATTATGAACTGTTTATGAAAAGGGCTGGAAATTACGCAAATCTTTGGGATGCAGAGACTCAGTTTATGCGGCCCAAAAAAGCCGACGGCACGTGGCTGGAAGCGCTGAACGGACGTGTACAGGAAATTGTGACCGAGGGAAAACATTCCTACTATAAATATTTTGATCCGCTGCTGGTTGGCCGCCGTCCCAACCGGCATTATACAGAATCTAATGCCTGGCAGTACATCTGGTCTGTTCAGCACGATGTTCAGGGATTAATAAATCTTTTTGGCAACGATAATGAATTTGTAAACAAACTGGATACTTTTTTTGAAATGAGTCCGCTGATTACGCCACCCAAGTATGTTGGAGTTGTTGGAACCATTGGTCAGTATGTTCATGGAAACCAGCCTTCGCATCATGCGGCATATTTGTACAATTACGCCGGACAGCCATGGAAAACGCAGAAACGGGTTCGCCAGGTATGCGAGGAATTGTACCGCAGCGGCCCCGGAGGATTGTGTGGAAATGAGGACATGGGATCACTTTCGTCGTGGTACGTGTTAAGCTCCATGGGATTTTATCCGGTTACCCCGGGATTACCAGCATACACAATCGGAAGCCCAATGTTTGGCGAAGCAACTGTTCAGGTTGAAAACAATAAAAAGTTTACGGTAAAAGCAATCAATAATTCAGTTGAAAATAAATACATACAATCGGCAACATTAAACGGGCAACCGTTTAACAGAACCTGGATTGGACACGATGAAATTACAAACGGCGGGGAATTGGTTTTGGAGATGGGACCTGAACCAAATAAAAAATGGGGAACAGGAAAAGAAGCTGTGCCTTATTCAATGACGGGGAAATAAGTCGGTATTAAAATCATATTAAAAACAAGCCATTATCATGTCCGGAACAATCTGGTTTTGGATAATTGTGATACCTGACAACCCTAAAAAATGTGTGAATGATGTAATTCTTATCCTGAATTGTGTAATGCATTTGTATGTAGCATTCCCGAACTTTGTTTCCTTAAAATGTATTCACTAAAAAATAGTCAAAATGAAAAAACCATTGGGAATTGTGTTAATCGTAATCGGAATAGTTATGCTGATCTATACCGGATTCAATTATGTAACTAAAGAAAAAGTTGTTGATATTGGTCCGATTGAAATAAATGCAGAAAAAAATCACACCGTTAAATGGCCTCCAATAGTGGGGTTGGTATTAATTGTGGGTGGAATAGCTATTATTGCTCTTGACAGGAAGAAGTCACTTTTATAAAAGAGCCCCTATAGTCGTTTAATTTGTTCAATGTATGAAATATACAACTATTAAAAGTAATTGTGTAACACATTGCAGCAATTATTTGATGAAATTTGGAATGTGAAGATTTTTTCACATCTGTCCCTCCAGTTGAGGAAATAAAGATTTGAATAAAATGAATACGACAGAAATAAAGGGAAACTGGAATGAGCACAAAGGTAAGCTCAAACAAAAATTTGCTGTATTAACAGACAAGGGAGTGATGTATGAAGAAGGAAAATGGGATGAAATGTTTGGTAAACTTCAAATAAAGCTTGGTAAAACAAGGGAAGAATTACACAAAATTATAGATTCGCTTTAATCTTCTATAGCATCCGAAAAGTTGTCAAACCAAAAGTTTGACAACTTTTTTTGTTTTATATCATGTTGGTTTCCGGCATTCAGACAAACTTCGCACTGATAACAGTGATTTATCTGAAAATGTGGGAATTATCCAATTATATATTAAAATACATAATGTTTTATGAATTTTAAATGACCAACTTTGCAGGGATCTTAAAAATATAAATTTGAAAATATTCATTAAATATATGGTAAGTAACCGTTGTAAAATAACGGTGAAAGAAGAGTTGAAAAAACTTGGCCTGCATTTCATTGTTGTCGATTTGGGAGAAGTTGATATCATGGAAGATATTACAGATGATCAACGGGAGCAACTAAGAATTGCTTTACAAACCACTGGTCTTGAACTTATTGACGATTCTAAAGCAGTTTTAATTGAAAAGATTAAAACTACAATTGTTGAGATGGTTCACCATTCTGACGGTAAAATGAAATCGAACGTGTCCGAATATATCAGCGAAAAACTTGATTACGATTACACTTATCTGTCAAATCTGTTTTCAGAAGTTCAGGGAACAACAATTGCGCAGTTTGTGATATCGCATAAAATTGAACTGATAAAGGAATTGATGATTTATGGTGAATTATCCATTTCTGAGATTGCCTGGAAGATGAATTATTCGAGTGTTTCACATTTATCAAATCAGTTTAAAAAAATTACCGGATTCTCCCCTTCTCATTTTAGAAACTTAAAGGATAAAAGACGCAGCCCAATCGAAGATATTGGAAATCAGGCTGAAAATCAAATAGTATCTTTACCCGGTACGTCATCGATTTCAATATTGGAAACAAATAAAACAGAAGATTCGCAGTATGCAAGAAGTTTAATTGAAGCCAGTTTAGATCCTTTGGTTACCATAAGCGCCGAAGGAAAAATAACTGATATGAATGAAGCAACCGTAAATATTAC
>DATITY010000693.1:0-5139 GCA_035467235.1 Draconibacterium sp.
GCAACCTGGTTGGTCATTGCGCCTCCCCAGCAAAAACCGGTACAACCCACTTTACCGTTCGAATTGGGATGGGTTTTCAGGTATTTTACCGCAGCCACAAAATTTTTTGTGGTTTCCTCTGGTTTCAACTGACCGAATAAATCACGCACATTGGTAATATCTTCCGGTGTGCCTCCAACCGGAGAGAGTGCATCGGGCGCTAATGCCAGAAACCCTTCGGCTGCCATTCGGTTTGTAACATCTTTTATGTGAGGAACAAGTCCGCGGTTTTCGTGGATTACAATTACTGCCGGGAATTTTTTACCTTTCTTGGGCATTGCTTCAAAAGCTTTCATGTCGCCGGTTGCAGCAGGGTAAGTGGTCATTTTTGAAACCACTTCGGCAAGTTTTTCAACTTTTTCGGCAGCGGTTAAACTATTATTTTCCAGAATTGGCATTATCGTAAGCGCTGCTGCGGTGCTGCCCGTAATAAGGGCCAGTTTTCTCATAAATTCACGACGGCTGGTTTTCCCGCTTTTGTGATTTTCAAACAGTTGTGTAATTTCCTTTTCCATTATTTTTGGTTTAAATTGTTGATAATCGGTTATTTTTTTATGCTGTTGAAGGTACAAAAAATGGTAAAGCTTTATGATACTAAATGTGTTCATAATAATGAAAATTATTTACATTGATCAGAATATATGTAAAGAAAATTAGTTTTTCTTTACAGAATATATTAGGTTTGTAAAGATATTTCAAAAATCTATACATAATGAGTGTTGAAACAAATTGGATTTTAAAAGAACTTCCTTTGACAATTGATATTGAATCGAAAGCAGTATTAAAAAGTCTTCCTTCGGCACATGCTGCCCTGGCAGAATTAAAAGGAATAGCCACAACCATCCCAAACCAGAATATTCTTATTAACACACTTGGTTTGCAGGAGGCCAAAGACAGTTCTGCAATCGAAAATATTATAACCACACATGACGATTTATTTAAATCAGAAATAAACATTGATTTTGCCAAGTCGGCTGGCACTAAAGAGGTTCAAAACTATATTTTAGCATTAAAAAAGGGTTTTGAACTCGTTAAACAAAACGGATTAATTACGAACAGAATCATACTCGAAATTCAAAAAGAATTGGAAGGAAATAATGCCGGTTTCCGAAAACTTCCGGGAACCGCGCTAAAAAATTCTTCAACAGGAGAAACTATTTACACCCCACCTCAGGATTTTGAAGAGATTAACAGGTTAATGACAAATCTGGAGAAATTTATTAACGACCCTTCCATATCTGATTTTGATCTATTGGTAAAAATGGCAGTAATTCATTATCAGTTCGAGAGTATTCATCCTTTTTACGACGGGAATGGAAGAACAGGAAGAATTATCAATATTCTTTACCTGATTACCCAAAACCTGCAAAATCTTCCGGTTTTATATTTAAGCAGATATATTATTCAAAATAAATCTGACTATTACAGGTTGCTTCAGGAAATTAGGCTGACAGAAAATTGGGAAGAGTGGCTTTTATTCATGATCAGGGGTATTGAAAAAACGTCAAGGGAAACAATTGGTTTGATTATTCAGATTAGAGAGTTGATGATGGAATATAAAAACCTGTTACGCAATAATTATAAGTTTTACAGTCAGGAACTACTGAATAATCTCTTCAAGCATCCATATACCAAAATCGAATTTATTGTAAACGATTTGGGAGTTTCCAGAATTACGGCTGCAATCTACCTCAACAAATTAGCAGAAGACGGATTATTACGAAAGGAAAAAATAGGAACAGGTAATTACTACGTTAATGAAAAGCTATTTAAATTGTTGTCGGAGAGATAATTGGAACTAATTATTTTTATTTAACGGAATTCAAATTTTTTAAAACGATTATGAAAAACCAATTCAAAAATATCCGCCTTGTAGCTACCGATTTGGACGGCACTTTTCTGAAAGACGATAAAACCATTAGCCCGAAAAACCTTGAATCATTGCACCGGTTAGGTGAAAAAAGCATTACACGGGTTGCAGCCACCGGGCGAAGTATGCACAAAGTTTTCGAGGTTCTCAAACCTGAAATACCTTTCGATTTTGTTGTTTTTTCTTCTGGCGCCGGGGTGTTCGACTGGCAAAAGCAACAGCACATTTTCAGCCGGAACCTTTCGCAGCATTCAGTAAAAAAGTTGCTGAACCATTTTATTTCAGAAAGATTGAATTTTCATGCTTTTTTCCCGACACCCGAAAATCATAAGCATTGGTTTTACCGGGGCGATAAAAAATGCGAGGAGTTTGAACGGTACTTTACTTACAACCAGACTTATTCATTTGTGCTGAACTTAAATAGTTTACCCGAAACAGAAATGTGCCAGTTCCTGGTAATTATTCCTGAAAACGAGGAAAAATTCAGGAAACTAAAAACCAAAATTGAATCAATCTGCCCTGAAATCAGGGTTATCCGGGCTTCGTCGCCAATTACAAAAGGTTTTATCTGGATTGAAATTTTTCACCATTCGGTTTCAAAAGGAAACGGAATAAAACATATTTGTGAATTGCTGGGAATACAAAGTGAACAAACCATTGGAATTGGCAACGACTACAACGATTTTGATTTGCTTGATTTTACCGGTTTTTCGTTTTTAACCGAAAATGCGCCTCCCGAAATTAAACACCGGTATCCAAACACATCCTCTAACGAAAATGATGCATTTGCCAGTGCAATTCAACCAATCCTCGGTTAAATTGTTGTAATTTTCGCCGCTTTAATGGTACACATTAACAATTAATAAAAACACAGTTGATTATGAAATTCATTATCATTTCACTCCTGCTGCTCAGTTCAGTTTTACTGTCAGCCCAAACCAATTTCGATTTAAAAAGTACAATTCCCCAGGACCCGAAAGTAAGCAAAGGTGTTTTGGAAAACGGAATGACTTATTACGTGCGTTCCAACGAAAATCCGAAAAACCGCGCAGAGTTGATGCTGGTGGTTAAGGCTGGTTCTGTTGATGAAGATGACGACCAGCAGGGACTGGCGCACTTTGCCGAGCACATGTCGTTTAATGGTACGAAAAACTTTCCGAAACATGAATTAATCAAATATTTCGAGTCGATTGGAATGGAGTTTGGCCCGGAGATTAATGCCGGAACAAGTTTCGACGAAACTTTTTTTATGCTTAAAATACCATTAGATTCGACGGAATTTATGGAAAAAGGGTTGCAGGTTTTATATGATTGGGCAAGTCAAAATATTGATTCCGATGAAGAAATCAACAATGAAAGGGGAATAATTTTAGAAGAATTACGAAGTTATAAAAGTGCAGATGAAAGAATGCGTAAAGAATGGTGGCCAGTTTTTCTCCATAATTCGAAATATGCAGAAAGATATATCTCAGGTAAGCCTGAAATAATTGAAAATTGTCCACCTGAAGCGCTTCGCCGCTTCAGAAAAGATTGGTACCGGCCAGATTTACAGGCGATTATTATTGTAGGTGATTTTAATCAGGAAGAGATGGTTGCTAAAGTGAAGACAAAGTTTTCCTCAATCCCTGCACCCAATGAACCAAGAGAAAAAAAGTACTTTGAAATACCGAATCACAAGGAAACTTTAATTAAAGTAGTTACTGATAAAGAAGCTCAAATGCCTGTTTCATATGTAATTTATAAACATCCTTTAGAAATATCAAAAACTATTGGTGATTATCGTAAAACAATTGTTCAAGGGATTTATAACGGAATTATAAATAATCGTTTGGCTGAAAAAACGCAACTGCCTGAACCTCCCTTTTTAGGAGGCCAGTCAGTTTTCGCCGAATTAATCGGCCCTAAAAGTGCTTACATTTCAGTAGCGGTTACACAAAATGGGAAAATAGAAGAGGGGTTAAAAGCAGTTTTGATTGAAAACGAACGTGTCCGCAAATATGGTTTTACTGATTCGGAACTGGAACGTCAAAAAACGGCTGTTTTAAACAATATTGAAAAGGCATACAATGAAAGGAATAACCAAAAGTCAATTTCTTATGCTGAGGAATATAAACGTAATTTCCTGCTGACAGAAGAACCTTTTCCCGGTATTGAGAATGAATTTGAATATTTTAAGGCGTTTCTTCCCGGGATAACTGCCAACGAAATCAACGAACTGGCAGAAAAGTGGATTACCGACGAAAACCGTGTGGTTGTTGTTACGGCTCCGGAGATTGAAGGGGTGAAAGTGCCAACAGAAGTAGAAATTCTAGAGCTGCTTGACGAAGTGAAGAACATGAAAATTGAACCTTATAAAGATGCAGTTACAAATGTTCCTTTGGTTGAGTATGAACCTTCGGGTAGTAAAGTGGTTGGTGAAAAGAAACTTGCAAATGTGGATGCAGTTGAATGGACACTTGAGAATGGAGCAGTTGTGGTTATTAAAACTACTGATTTTAAGGAAGATGAAATTCTTTTTAGCGCCTGGAGTTTGGGTGGAAATTCCTTGTATAATTTGAAAGATGATATTTCGGCCGATTTTGCCACCGATGTAATGCAACTGAGCGGTATTGCCGGGTTCGATAAAATTACGCTCGATAAAATGTTGTCAGACAAGGTTTTTAGTCTGTCCCCTGGTGTCAGCCAGCTTCGAGAAACCTTTAGCGGAAACTCCTCGGTAAAAGATGTTGAAACTTTATTGCAAATGCTTTATTTATATTTTACTGAACCCCGGTTTGATACCAATAGTTTTCAATCGTTTATGACCCGAATGTCAGGGATGCTTGAAAATAAAGCAGCTTCGCCTGAATCTGCCTTTCAGGATACAATGACAGTGACTATGGCCAATTATAACCCGCGCTCGCGGCCAATGACCAAAGATTTGCTGCAGGAAGCCGATTTTAAACGGATGCAGCAGATTGCAAAAGAACGTTTCAGAAATGCAGCCGATTTCAAATTCTTTTTTGTCGGAAACATAAAACCAGAAGAATTTAAACCATTGGTGGAGAAATATATCGGGGGAATTCCATCGTCCGGCGAAAAAGAAAATTGGGTTGATTTGGATATCGATAAGCCGGAAGGTATTATCGAAAAAGTGGTTAAACGCGGTGAGGAAGATAAGAGTACACAATACATTGTTTTTCATGGTGATTTTGATTACGATTCGCAAAACCAGGTTCAGTTGGCTGCCG
>DATITY010000694.1:0-2460 GCA_035467235.1 Draconibacterium sp.
TCCGCAGGGAATTCCAACTGAAATTACAAACGAAGGGGGAAGGACCGGAATTACAGTTTCGGGATTCAAAGCTAAAAATGTGATGCCGGAACTCACACGGAAAGCAGTTGATTTTATAAAACAACAAAAACCCGGAAAACCATTCTTTCTCTACTTTCCATGGGCAGCACCGCACACACCGGTTGTTCCGAATGACGAATTTTCAGGAAAAAGCAAAGCAGGAATTTATGGCGATTTTGTTGTTGAATGCGATGCAACCGTTCAGCGAATTATTGATGCTTTAAAGGAAAAAGGGCTGTACGAAAACACAATTATTATTTTAACCTCCGACAATGGAAGTTCTCCGCACGGTTTTCCGATTGAACAGGAAATTGAATTTGAACACAATACAAGTAATGGTTATAAAGGTCGAAAATCACACTCTTATGAAGGAGGACATCGGGTTCCGTTTATCGTTTCGTGGCCAAAAAGAATAAAAGCAGGTTCAAACTCTGACGAAACAATCTGTTTAACAGACTTATACGCAACGATAGCCGATTTACAGAATAACGAAATGACAATTGGCGAAGCTCATGACAGTTACAGTTTTTTGCCTGTTTTGAAAGGCGAAGAATATAAAAAACCAATTCGTGAAGCAACAATCCACCATTCGATGAGCGGTGATTTTTCTATTAGAAAAGGAGACTGGAAATATATTGATGCCGACGGACACGGTGGTTTTGCCCAAATAAGAGAAACAATTCCGGCAGATTCAATTCAACTATACAATCTGTCTGGTGATCCGACCGAAACTACCAACATTTACAGCCAAAATCCCGAAGTGGTCACTCAATTGAAACTGCTTATGGATAAATACAAAGAACAGGGATACAGTAGGAACAAATAGTGTTAATTATCAGCCGGTTAAAATAATCAACAACTCACTGTTGAAATTTCCAACTAAACGTTTGTTGTTTACCAAATATTATTTTTTGTATATTGTTTTCACTGAAAAAATTGAAGGCACAAGAAAAATTTATCTTTGCCGTTTTTAAATTGAATAACACAAATAAAATTTATTATGAGAAAGAGTTTTAAAAAGCTAATAGTCGTTTTTGCCATTATTGCCGGAAGTGCTTTAATTTCTAATGCACAGGAAGTAGGTATTCGTTTTGGCGGAACAAGCGGATTTGGTGGCGCTGCAATTGACGGAGTTTTTGCAGCAGGACAGTTCAGTCGTATCCATGCAGATTTGGGTTTTTATAAAGGTGGGCTTGGAATTGACGCATTGTGGGATTTTCTTTACAAACCATTAAATGGAGAAGCATTTAACTGGTATCTTGGTGTAGGTCCTTCAACCTATATTGGCGATGTTTTCCAAATAGGTTTCAGCGGAGAAATTGGGCTTGAATATCGTTTTGCATCAGCGCCAATTGCTTTGGGAATTGACTGGCGGCCAACTTTATGGATAGTAGATGAACACAGTAATACCAGTTTTGGAGCTGATTCTTTTGGTATAAATGTTCGTTATGTTTTTGGACAATAATTTCATAAAATGATAATTTGAAAAGCATCTTTCCGGTGCTTTTTTTGCTCCTTTTCAACAGTAAATCATTTCATGCCAACCCACCATTCCAAAAATTTCTGAGTACTGTCTTTCAGAAAAACAACTTCCCCGATTTTTGGTGTAATCAACGGTTGATTTACAGATTTATTGAATTCAGTTATTGTCTTTAAAGGTGCATCCCAACTGTGGTTCGCCAGCGCGAATTTCGAATTATGCACAGGAAACAACCGTTTTGCTTTTAAATCTTTTGCTGCCTGTAAAACTTCGTTGGGCATCATATGAATGTATTTCCAACTTGTATTGTATTGCCCGTTTTCCAATATTGCAAGGTCAAACCCGCCAAATTTATCACCTATTTCTGCGAAATGCTCATCGTAGCCGCCATCACCGCCAATAAAGATTTGGAGCGAAGGTGTTTGCAAAACAAATGATGCCCAAAGTGTTTGGTTGGGTTTTGTTCCACGTCCCGAAAAATGCCGTGCCGGAGTTACATTTACTACAAAACCATCATCCAATTGAACCTGATCATACCAATCATTTTCAATAATTATTTTCGGGTCATGTCCCCATCTTTCAAGGTGTGATCCAACTCCCAGCGTGGTAATTACTTTACTGATTTTTGGTTTCAGTTTCGAAATTGATTTATAATCCAGATGATCCCAGTGATCGTGTGTAATAAACAGATAATCAATTTCCGGAATATCAGCAGAAGAATAAATATCAGTGCCTTTAAACGATTTTATCATAAACGAAAAGGGAGATGCATTTCCGCAAAAAACCGGATCAACCAAAAACCGTTTGCCATCGATTTGCATGAAATAGGAGGAGTGGCCAAACCAAACCAAAACATTTTTATCGCGATTCAGATTCAGCAAATCGCTTTTTACTGATGGGATAAAATCAACCGGCCTTCG
>DATITY010000695.1:0-1666 GCA_035467235.1 Draconibacterium sp.
ACTGGAATTCCCATCGCTTAAAATCATTCCACACTAATTATTAATGAGTTGAAAAATCAAAAATAGTTAAATAAAAATCAGAATAAACCGGAAATGTATAATTATATAACTGAATTATTCAATAATCTGGATAGTTGTAATGGTATATTTGGAAAGCTATTCGACATATTTAAACTAAAATTCAATTAACCTGAAAATAATGAGCTATAAAAATTTTTCCATTTTTGTTATTTCCCTGTTTTTATTAATGTCATGCAATTTAGTAGAAACCGAATCCGAAAAATCAAATCTCAAACTTTGGTACAATCAACCTGCAAATGCTTCTTTACCCGATGATCCGAATGGCTGGAAAGACGATCCGGAGTGGCTTAAAGCGCTTCCACTGGGCAATGGTTCGCTGGGAGTAATGGTTTTTGGCGATGTAAACCGCGAGCGCCTGCAGCTCAGCGAAGAAAGCATGTGGTCCGGCAGTCGCGATGATAACGATAATCCCGATGCAGCAGCGGCCATTCCCGAAATCCGCCGGCTTCTTTTTGAGGGTAAATACAAGGAAGCAACCAAGCTGACCAATAAAACGCAAATTTGCAAGGGGCTGGGTTCAGGGCATGGAAACGGCGCCAAAGTTCCATTCGGATGTTTTCAAACCCTTGGCGATTTATGGATTGATAATGGCCGGCAAGCACCTTACACCAATTATTACAGGGAACTTGATTTGGAAAGTGCAATTGTAAAGGTTCGCTATTCGCAGGAGGGAGTAAATTTTGAACGCGAAATTTTCACAAGCCAGCCCGACCAGGTAATGGTTGCCCGTTTTACCGCCGATAAAGCCGGACAGATTTCGTTTACCTGCATTTTAACACGTCCTGAACGCTTCACCACGTATTCCGAAAACGGCCAGTTGATTATGTCAGGGGCGCTTTTCGATGGAAAAGGAGGAGACGGACTACAATACTTGACCCGCCTTAAAGCAGTGAATAAAAACGGTAAAATTCGCTTCGAGGATAATAAACTGATTGTTGAAAATGCCGACGAAGTAACTCTTTTCCTTTCAGCATCAACCGATTATGTGCTGAAATACCCTGTTTACAAAGGGAGGGACTACAAAACAATAACCAATCAGTATATTGAAAAAGCCACAGCTAAAACTTATGAAGAATTAAAGGAAGCGCACAAAAATGAATATCAGCAGTATTTCCAAAGGGTAAGCATGAATTTGGCTTCCGAAAAAACAGATACAATTCCAACCGATGAACGGATTGTCCGTTTCAGGCAAACAGAGTCTGATTTACACCTGACCAAACTGATTTTTCAGTATGGGCGCTACCTTCTCATTTCATCATCGCGCCCCGGAACTTTGCCTGCCAATCTTCAGGGAATCTGGGCCAACAAAATACAAACTCCCTGGAATGGCGATTATCATACCGATGTAAACATTGAAATGAATTACTGGCCTGCAGAAGTCACCAACCTGCCGGAAATTCACCTGCCGTTGTTCGATTTAATCGCATCGTTTGTTGAACCAGGTAAAAAAACTGCACAAATACAATACAATCTGAATGGCTGGGTGATTCACCCCATTACCAATGTATGGGGATACACTTCTCCCGGAGAGTCAGCCAGTTGGGGAATGCACACCGGGGCGGGAGCGTGGATTTGTTCGCACATT
>DATITY010000696.1:0-4191 GCA_035467235.1 Draconibacterium sp.
AGAAAAACGGGGAGATCATCAGTCCTATCAGTCCTGCTGCCGAAAATACGCGGAAGACATTTAGTGTGAAATACAGGTCAGAAAAATACATTTCAAAGGCTTTTATGATGAGAATAATTTGGGTTACTTCCAATATCAAAAGAAATCCAAGTAAAAGGCACAGCCAATTTTTCATAAAGCGCTGTTTTGATAAAACAATAGATAATTTATTCTTAATCAGATAGTTGATGAATAATCCTGCCGACCAGAGCGTATAACCCAAAACCAGAATAGGACGGCTCAGGTAAATTGCAGAAACAGAAAAAAGATTTTCCAACACGGTCGCTTTGTAGGTCTGCATATAACTTACATCCTTAACTACTTCAATGGCTGCCTGTATTTTATCGGCATGTGGTACAAAAGTGTATGGTATGGCACACAAAAAATAAATTATCATCGGCAGAAGATGCCAGAAATCATTTCGTTTCAAATGGAAATCATCTGTCAGCACACTCCGTATATACCAGTACAACATTGGACCAATAAGATAAAGCACCGGAAATACGATTGCGAATCCTAAAAGTAATACTTCAACAAGTAAAACAGATTTAGAGTAAAGCAGAACATATTGATAAAAACCGTAAAGACTGATTAGCAAAAATAAAAGACCAAGATAAATGGTTGACCCATTTTTTCGTGCATTGAAAACCAACAGAATTACAGATAGAAAAATACCCAATATGGATGAGAATAAAAGCATAGGCTGTTGATTTTTGTACGAATTTACAAAATTTTAACTTGCTAAAGAACCAATTAAATATTTTATATGTTGAAACTAAACTTATAAAAATGTTTTTGTAAATCATTGACTTACTGTTGCGTTAAATGAAAAAATATGTTGCAACATTTCCCTGTTATTTATGAAAGGATAAAATTTCAATTCAGATACCCTGGACTGCTTCAACTTTTGGTAGCCTGACCATAAAAACAAAATAGACTATTACCAGCACTGTAAACACTGAAGTAGATATAAATGCTGCTTCTGCTCCCAGCCAAAACCAGATGAATCCGGCCAGCGAACTCGCAATCATTGCAGCAATGCTTTGAAAACCGGCATACGAACCGATTGCCGTTGCTGTATCCTTTTTTTCGGTGATGTTGCTGATCCATGCCTTGGCGATTCCTTCGGTTGCCGCCGCGTACAAACCGTACAGGAAAAACAGGACAAGATAAATGTAAATATTGGCGGTCAGTGCCATTCCGAGATAGACAATTGCAAACAGGATTAATCCCCAGGTGAAAACGGTTTTCAGGCTCAGTTTATCGGCAATCATTCCTAATGGAAACGAAGAGAGTGCATAAACCAGGTTATAAAAAATGTACAGCCCAATTACATTGGTGTCGCTCATCCCCGATTGTTTCACTTTCAGTAAAAGTAACATATCGGAACTGTTGAAGAGCGCAAAAACCAGCAATCCAACAACTACTTTCCTGTACATGGGAGGGCTCACTTTCCAGTATTTCAGGAATGAGAAAAATGGTGTCGGAACTTTTGTAACAGGCAGGTTTTGCTTTTTGTCTTTCAGCAGAAAAGTGGTCAGAACTGCAGCAATTCCCGGCAGAAAGGCAATCAGAAATAAGGTTTTGTAATCGTCCGGGCGAAAATAGAGAAACAGCAGTGCGGCCAGTGGCCCTAAAACTGCGCCAAAAGTATCCATTGAGCGGTGAAATCCAAAGATTTTGCCTTTGGTTTGCGGAGTGGCTTCGTCAGAAAGCATTGCATCGCGGGCACCGGTGCGCAGCCCTTTCCCAAACCGGTCGATTGTTCGCACAAAGAATATCCAGGCTGGAAAAATAAACAGCACCATCATTGGTTTTGAAATGGCGCTCAGCGAATAACCCAACTGAATAAACGGAGCCCGTTTTCCGGAGTTATCCGAAAGTTTCCCGAAATAACCTTTGCACAATCCGGCGGTGGCTTCTGCGATTCCTTCCAAAATACCAATCAACAGCACCGAAAAACCAATGCTTTGCAGAAAAACCGGCATCACGGGATACAGCATTTCACTGGCCGTGTCGGTAAAAAGGCTGATGATGGAGAGAATCCAAACCGTTCGCGTAATGGTTTTCATAAACTAATTTTATGATTTCCTACGGTTTAAATAAACATATTTTATCCGGGATTATTGAGTTTTGCCGGTTGGTTTTTTCAGGCTTTGGATTTCATCGCGCAATTCATCTAACTTTGAAATTAAATGTTTAAAAAGCTCTTCGTCGTTTTTATCATTGTAATTTATCTTCCGAATTTCATCAGTAAGCTCTTTCTGACTTTCTTCCATGCTGTTCATAATAACACCAATGAACAAATTCATAATTATCATGGCGCCAATCAGTATAAAACTGGCAAAATAAAGAAAAGGCCAGAATGAAACAATTTGAAGGTGACCCTCTGAAGCTGGCCCTAAAATATGAGTGTTCATTATATCAGTCCAGCCTTCAAGTGTTAATATTTTAAAAAGGGTGACCATCGTATGGTGTAAATCACCAAAATGCAACGGATCGGTAGCTCCAAAAATAAAAACACCAACAATTGCATAAACATAAAACAAAATTGCAATTAGCAGAACAACGTATCCCATTGATGGAACGCTCTTTAGCAAAGCCCCAATCAGAAGCCGTAATTTTGGCAAAAACGTAACCATCCGTAATATTCTTAAAACCCGCAGAATTCGGAGAACGGCAAAAAAATGGGTATCAACAGTCGGGATGAGACAAACGGCTACGATTATAAAATCAAATACGTTCCAGGGATCCCTGAAAAACTGCCAGGGCCTTTTCTCCTGTGAAACTATTTTCAGGCCAATTTCAATTACAAAACAGGTGATGATAAACCTGTCGAGAAGTAAAATCAATTCACGATGCTTATTGGCAATTTCAGGATAAGTCTCCAATCCGGTAAGTATTGCAGAAAACGTGATAAGCGAAAAAATAAAAACATTAAATGTTCTGCTCTTTGTTATTATCTGTGCTGTTTTAAAAATGAAGTTCATGATTTTTGTCTATTTGAAAACATTATCTTAAACATTGGGAAAGAGGCGATAACCACAAAAAGAATCAAAATATAAATTGAATAGTTAATCACACCAGGGTATGCCTTACCAACATAGTAGCCCAGCGGAACCAATGTTCCTACCCAGACAATTGCGCCCAGGGCATTAAAAAGTAAAAATCGTCTGAATGAAAACGCCGATGCACCGGCAATCATGGGTACCAATGTTCGGATAACCGGCATAAACCGGCCCATAACAAACGCCCAGACACCATATTTTTGGTAAAAATTACTTCCCCGTTCAAGATACTCCTTCTTGAAAAATCGCGATTTATTATCGGTAAAAAGTTTTTCGCCCAACCATTTACCTTTAAAATATCCGGTTAAATCGCCTAAGAAAGCTGCTGTTATCATGAGCGGAATTAACCAGTAAATGGGGATGTCCAAAAAATGTGTCCCGCAAAATATACCGGCCGCAAACAACAGATAATCGCCTCCGGGTATTACAAAACCCAGGAAAAATCCTGTTTCAACGTAAATGATGGCTAAAATGAGAAACAATCCGCCAAACTCGATGAGATGATGCACATCAAAAAGTGATTTCAAAAAGTTGCTTTCAAGAAGTATCATATTATGCAGATTGTTTTGGTTTGGGAATTTTAAAAGATAGCAGAATACTGGCCGTAATTATTGTTGCAATAAATAAAAGCGACCATTCGATAGGGATTTTATAGATGTCGATAAGCATCATTTTTAATCCTACAAATATTAAAACAACGGCCAATCCGTAACTCAGCAACCAAAAACGATGCACTATGCCAGCCAGTGCAAAATAAAGTGAGCGTAAACCCAAAATGGCAAATACGTTCGAGGTATAAACAATAAACTGGTCTTGTGTAATGGCCAGAATTGCGGGGATACTATCTACTGCAAAAATAAGGTCGGTTGTTTCAATAAGTATCAAAACCAGGAAAAGCGGAGTAGCAAAAAGTTTGCCTTCAAGTTTAACGAAAAACTTATCCTCGTGCATTTCAGAAGTAACAGGAATGAGTCTTTTGAAAAACCTGATGACAGGATTTTTATCGGGTTCAATCTTTGCATTATTGTGATAAAACATTTTATAACCGGTATAAATCAGTAGTGCTCCAAAAACATAAATTGTC
>DATITY010000697.1:0-9022 GCA_035467235.1 Draconibacterium sp.
CAATTTTTCAGGCCGAAACCTGAACGTCAAAACCTACTGATTTTACCTGTTTGGCTATTGCATTTAAATCATGGAGTGAAACTTTTTCCAAAGTGTCAATCGGTGTGTCGCGTGCAATTGTATAAATCATTACCTGTGATGGTTTTATTATTTTGAGCAGTTCAATCCAGGCCGATATTTCTTTTTCTGTGGTATTGTCAACTCTTTGTCCCTTGTAAGTTCCCCGAACAAAAAGGGTCTGAATGATTACTTTACCATGAAAAACAATTAATTGGTCAACGGTTTTTGATAAACTGAAACTTTTGTTTGGACAATCGAGAAGTTTTATCGTTTCTTCAAAAGCAGAGTCAAGTTTTTGGATGTTATCCTCAATTTTCAATAATGCCTGAAAAACCTCCTTTTTATGAATCATGGTTGCGTTCGAAAGAACAGCAATTCTTGCTTTTGGCGTCAGTTGGTTGCGAAGTTCGATGGTGTCGTCAATAATTCCGGCAAAATCAGGGTGCAGCGTTGGTTCTCCGTTTCCTGCAAAAGTGATTACATCGGGCAACTGGTTTTCAGCAATCATTTCCTCCAGTTTTTTCTTTAAATTCTGCTGAACTTCAATTCGTGAAGGCAAAACAGCTTTTTCTTCATACTTCTCTGGATTTCGTCCACATTCACAGTAAATGCAATCAAAAGAGCAAACTTTTATATTGGTTGGCAACAAATTAATGCCCAGTGAAACACCCAGCCGCCGGCTTTTCACCGGACCAAAAACTATTTTATCGAATAGAAATGTCGGCATACTTTATTTATGTGTGACAAAGATAATTGGATGCTTTGCCTTTTTACACTTTAAACCCGAAACTTTAAACTGATTCAAATCAATCGTTTAACCTTACTATGATCTGTTAATTTCATTGATTTGAGATCAACCCCTGAAATCAGATTAACTCCCGGGTTTTTGCCGACTTCAAAGCTTCCAAACCTATCTTCCATTTTCAACGCTTTTGCTCCATTTAAAGTTGCCCAACGAACTAATTCTTCCAGTTTAATTTCAGGGAAATGAAATTGAAGTGTTATCATTTCAGCCAAAACAGAAAGTTCATGGTTGGATGCCAGACTATCGGTTCCCAAACAGATGTTCAGGTTTTCTTCGTGAAACAGCAAAACTGGTGGAAGTTGATTTTCAATGTAAAGATTTGAATTTGAACAAAGCACAAAAAAGGTATTATCAACAGAACGTATTTTTTTCAGTTCATCCAAATCTTCTTTTTCAGTAAAAGTATTGTGCACCAGAAGCAGTTGGTTTTCTGTTGGCAAATATTGTAAAATCGAAATTAGTGAACTTTTTCCGGTAGGTTCCCAATGAGAAATATCGATTCCGAGGTTATTTTGAAGGTGATTTACGATTGCTCCGGTACCAGTCATAAAAAAATCTCTTTCAGCAGTACTTTCCTGGTTATGAATGGTTAAAATGCTTTTTTCGATGATTGCATTTTCTTTTATTTTTTCGAAAAGCGGTTTCGAAACCGAGTAAGGTGAATGAGGAACGATGCAATTTGACAATCCTTTTTCTTTAAACTGAAACTGAACAAACTGTGCATAATCGAAAGCCCGTTCTGTCCGCGAAGGATGAAAACCAAAGGATTCGACAAAAGTGTGGTAGAAGATTTTACTGCTTTTCTTCGTTTCCAAGGTAAGTGTTGAGTTTGAAATATCGCCAACTGCAACAGTTCCGGCAGCCCACATTTTCCGGTTGGCAAACTGAATGGCTTTTTCGGTGTTTTCGGCTTCCTGATTTCTCAACTGGTTGATTTTCCCGATAAATCCTCCAATTCCGGTTTTTTCTTCAATTTTTCCTTTCAGGTGCGAAAGTTCGAGGTGACAATGCGTATTTACAAATCCGGGAACCAAAATCCCGCTGTAAAATTCAAGTCCTGATTGTTCTGTTATTTTTTCGTTGCTGCCGCTAACTTCAATAATTGTTCCATCGGAGGAGCAGGTCAGAATTCCGTTTTTTATGGGTGGCAGGTTTCCCGCGAAAATATATGTAGCCGCAATTTTTCTCACCACGGTTTATTTTGGAGCTTCGAATTCGAGCACATCATTTTTCCGGCCCGAAAAACCTTGCTCGGTTTCGCTGAGTTTATTCATTACCTCACGGTACATTTTTTCAAAATTTTTCGGATTGCTGGCATAATAAACAAATGACCTCTCGAAAACAGAGTCGGGAACCTGGTATTTATCAAGAACCGAGTAATAAAAATTGACCGAGGAGCTATTCCTGACAATGGAATCGTAACGCATGTGGTTAAAAGTTGCTTCAGCAAGGTGAATGTCAACCAACATGTTAATCATTTGCTTTTCCTTAACCAAATGCCTCGGTTTTTCAATAACCGGCTTATCGCACGAAACGAAAATGGTTAAAATAAATGTCAGTATGATAAATGTTTTTTTCATTTTATTTCAGCAGGCCAAATTATAAATTGTTGCACCACCATTCAAAATAAACATTGTTAAAAAATCTATTTTCATTGAAATGAGTGCATTAACTAAATATATTTTTGAAAACTTCTTCAACCCGACCGGCTTTTACAATTTCGATTTTAAACTTTAATTTATCGAAACTTTTATTGTGTGCAGGAATATAAATTCTCTTAAATCCAAGTTTTTCGGCTTCTGCAATGCGCTGTTCAACACGGTTTACAGCACGAATTTCGCCTGTTAATCCTACTTCGCCTGCAAAACAGTATTTATGGTTAATCACCACATCGATATTCGATGAAAGAATGGAACAAATAACCGCCAAATCTGTAGCAGGATCGCTGATTTTTAGTCCACCTGCAATGTTCAGGAAAACATCTTTCTGAATCAGTTTAAAACCAGCCCGTTTTTCAAGAACCGCCAAAAGCATGTTTAGTCTTCTCAAATCGAAACCAGTGGATGAACGCTGTGGTGTTCCGTAAGCCGCGGTGCTTACCAGCGCCTGAATTTCGATGAGGAAAGGCCGCACTCCTTCGATGGTTGTTGCAATGGCTGTACCGCTAACGTGGTCGCTGACTTTCGAAATGAGTTGTTCTGATGGATTGAGAATTTCGCGCAATCCATCGCTGCCCATTTCAAAAATCCCCAGTTCGTGAGTCGATCCAAACCTGTTTTTGTTTGAACGCAAGATTCGGTACATATAATTGGTGTCACCCTCAAATTGCAAAACCACATCAACCATGTGCTCCAATACTTTGGGACCGGCCAGGCTGCCTTCTTTGGTTATATGCCCGATCAAAATTACCGCGACACCTGTCTTTTTTGCATATTTTAAAATGGCCGACGTACATTCACGCACCTGCGAAACCGAACCGGGCGACGATTCGATGGTTTCGGTGGAAATGGTTTGTATCGAATCGATTATCAACAAATCGGGTTGAATCTGTTCGGTATGCGCAATTAAAAGTTCGAGTGAAGTTTCACTCAAAAACAGGCAGTTGTTGTTTTGAATATTTAAACGTTCGGCGCGGAGTTTAATCTGCTGAAGGCTTTCTTCGCCTGATGTGTATAAAATTTTCCGTTCCTTTAACAACAGCGCTATTTGAAGCGCCAACGTTGATTTGCCAATTCCTGGGTCGCCCCCAAGCAGAATTAAAGAGCCGGGAACAATTCCCCCTCCCAAAACCCGGTTAAACTCTTCAATTTCTACCGTAATTCTTTTATTATAAACAGTTTCAATGTGGTCGAGAGTCAAAGGCTGATTATCTGAAATTTGAACCGCCAGTTTTCCTGTACTTTGTTTTTTGCTGATTACTTCTTCAACGTAAGTATTCCACTCGTTGCACGCAGGGCATTTACCAATCCATTTGGCCGATTGTGCGCCGCAGTTCTGGCAGGTGTAAATGCTTTTGATTTGTGCCATCAATCAAGGGTTTTTATCTTATCGATGATATCGCTGGTTGAAACTCCGGGAACCAGGTCGAGTGTCAATACTTTGCCTCCGCTGGCAAGCACCGTTTCGTGACCTGCAATTTCATGAATTTGGTATTGTTTCCCTTTTACAAGAATATCGGGAAGAATTTGTGCAATTAAATCTGCGGGGGTTTCTTCGGTAAAAATAATTACGGCGTCAACAAAACAGAAAGCAGCAAGCACAATAGCGCGTGATTCCACAGTTAGAATCGGTCGGTTCCTGCCTTTCAGAATTTCAACCGATTTATCGGAATTCAATCCAACAATCAATTTGGTTCCCATTTCTGCCGACTTAACCAGCGAATCGACATGCCCGTGATGAACAATGTCGAAACAGCCATTGGTGAAAACAATGGTTTCGTTGTTTTCCTTCCATGTTTTAAGGGTATTTTCAAATGATTTGAAATCAGGAAATATTTTAGAATTGATGTTTATCTTCATCCGTTAAATTCTGGTAAAATTAAGGGCATAAAAATAGAAAATACTTGTGTTTAAAAAAACTGTATTTCCGCATAATATTAATGCCTTTCAGTCCAACTGAACTTATCCGTTGCTGCAAACCCTTTTTCAGTATTTGCAACAGTTGCACATTCTGTGTAAAAATCGTGTTCGAAAAAAAGAATGTATCCGTTTTTTGCAGCTTCATAAAGGAATTTTTCCTTTTCCTCCAAAGCTTTTACCGGGTACAGGTCGTACGAAGCCAGCCACAACAGCGGAATGTTTGCAGCTGTTGGAATGAGATCGGCCATGTAAACCACTGTTTTATTTTCGAAATGAATAAAAGGAATCATTTGTCCGGGAGTGTGGCCATCGTAAAACCGGACTTCGATATTTTGGAAAAGTTCACCTTCATTTTCGACAAGATTCAATTTTCCGGAATTAAAAAGAAAATCCAAAACATGAGAATGATATGCCGCTTTTTCGCGGGCATTCGAAATTTTTGAATGTTCCCACTGCGATTTGCTGCACCAATAGTTTGCGTTTGGAAAAACAAATTCCAATTTACCGTTATTGTTTTTTACTGCTCCGGTACAATGATCCCAGTGCAAGTGGGTGAAAATAACCTCGGTAATTTCTTCGACAGAGTAACCGCTTTGATTAAGAGATTCTTCCAATATCTCCCAATCTTCAACTCCATTATTTTGAAGGTGTTTATCTGTAAAATGATTTCCAATTCCGGTTTCGATAAGAATTTTCTTATCTCCGGAATCCACCAGAAGACAGCGCAAAGCAAGTTTGGTAAAATTGTTTTCATCTGCCGGATACACTTTACCCCACAGTTTTTTGGGGATGACACTAAAAAGCGCTCCGCCATCGCAATGAAAATTTCCGGCTGAAATTGGATTGAGTTTCATTTGTAAAAATTTAAGCGAACAAAAGTAAGAGATTTTATTTGCGTATCAAATTGTACTTTTTATGAAAGGCGGAATCGTACGAGTAGTCCATCACAAACTTCACAACACCGCTGTACTCCTTTACACCCTCCTTTATTTTATTGGTTTTCAGATAGAAATCATTCACTTTCGAAGCGGCCTCATCTATTTTCTCGTTTCGCAGGCTCATCCAGTTTTCCCTGATTTTTTCCAAATCCTTTTTCACCCTTTTATCGAGTTTGGCAATTATTTCGGGGTATTCTTCCAACTGATATCCCTGGTATAAAAAATACTGAAGTACATGCAGGTTTGCCGAATATTGAAGTTGTTTCGATTTGCTGTTGGTACAGACCAGCCAGGCGTAAAAGTTGGCCTCCGCTTCGTTTGTAATCCCGAACTGGTGGGCTTTTTCGTGGGCCAGGATAAATGGATATTCAACCGGTAAAATGTAACTATTCACGTGAATTTCGTTAAAAAACGGACCGTAATATCCCGAAATTCCTGCCTGTGCAAAAAACCGGCTTACTGTAATTGATTTTGCCTTTCTTTTGCCGGCAGGGTAATTTATTTTTAAAGCCGGTGCAAGGGTTTTGTATGATTTTTCAATATTTAGATCAACCTGTTTTTTGTCCCAGTTTTCGAAAGTACACCACGATTTATTTGTATTATCGACCAGTTTTTTAAGCTGCGCTACAAATGCTTTGGTACTTGGTTCGTGTTTGGTGAGTTTAAGTCGTCTGTACAAATCTTCGCGGAAATAGTTGAATCCCCATAAAACATAAAAAAGTATGTACGTTGCAGCTAAAATATTCAAGGTTATTTTGCCTGTCATCCCCCAGGAAATCTTTCTGAAAATCAGCAATATAATTATAATGAGAAATGTCAGAATCAGCAGAATGTAAAAAAAATCGTCGAGTGAAAATGGAATTATACTGCTAACCGGCGAAATAACTTTGGCAACAAGCGAATACAATTTTTGGGAATACCACTTTTCAGTAATAGCAGGAAAACGATATGCAAGTTTTGTAAGACCGAAAGTAATTACGGCAACAACCGGTAAAACAATCCATTTTTTTAAAGTGTATTTCCGCATTTTAATTTCTGAAGTTTTCGTTTTCTTAAACTGAAGGCCAAAATAAAGCTATTCGTCTCATTCGACCAAGGAATTTTTGTTGTATTTGCCCACATCAAAATCAACTTATTTTTTCAACAATTTCGTATTATTGAGCCCTTAAACTTTTTTGATGCGGATTTCATTTTCACTACTTTTTATTTCACTGGTTTTTTCGGGATTCGGGCAATCACGACCAACCGGCGAATGGATTGATTTCGGAAGCAGCCACATTAACAAATGGTTGCAGATTGCACCAGGAACGCTCGGACCAAACGCCTTGCCGGTGCCGTTTATGGATTATGCATTAATTGACAGTATATCGAATATCGAAACAGGGATTCATGTACATTATATGGAAGGTGACAAGGGTATAAATTCGTATCTGAGTTTGAATTGGGCTGTTGTACCTAAAAGAGTAGCTGTACAAATATGGGGAAATCCCTCAGAAACATTTCAAACGGATAACTCGGTTCGCGATGAAAGACAGATTTATTACGATGACACAGGTTGGATTACACAGGGCGGTGATTTCTGGATAAGTACTTACATTCAGTTACTCAAAGAACATAAAAAACTACCCGACATTTCAATTTGTTATTCTGCAAAAACTACAATTGGAGGTGCCACTCAGGGGCGTTATACCGATGCTCCGGCCAACTATTATTATGTTGCTTTTGGAAAATCTTTCTTCCCTAAAAAAGGTTTTATCGATAGAATTCGAATTGGAATGATGGGAGGATTTTATGTTTGGCAAACCAACAAAGTTGAACTTGCGCAGGATGAAGGTCCGCTATATGAATTTGGACTCGATTTGAATCACAAAAACTGGTCGTGGAAAAATGAAGTTGGTGGCTATAGCGGTTACGATGCGTATCAATATCAATATTATGATGTGCACGATAATAACGATCCTTTAATTTATCGAACCAACCTAAAGTTTTCGGGAAGACGATTTGACTGGAAAGTTGAATATCAAACTGGAATTCAGGATTATTATTATCAAACATTCCGATTTTCAATGTTTTACAAGTTTGGGTTGGGCAAGTCAAAAACGGGATAAATTTTTGGCTTATTTTATATAGTTTTGCACAAAATTATCGGCAGCCACCTTCTTTTTAAATTATCAGTAGTTTAAGATTCAAATTGATGGAATGATGCCTTTAAAATAAATAAAACCAAAATCAATATTTTATGGCTTTACAGGAGGAATTTGAAAAACAGGGAATATGGCTTTTTAGGTACAGGGGAGTGCTTCCATTGATTTTTTTAGCCATGGGTGCAGTTATAATTATAAGAACTGAAATATATCCTGAAACTTTTATTTTAAAAGAAACATCCTATGAAATTTATTATGAGATGTTTTGTGTGTTAATCAGTTTATTTGGTCTTGCCATTCGCGTTTATACCGTTGGACACACTCCTGTAAACACGTCGGGAAGAAATACCGCAAACCAGGTTGCTGATACTTTAAATACAACAGGAATCTACAGCACGGTAAGGCATCCGTTGTACCTGGGTAATTTTTTCATGTGGCTTGGTCCGGCTTTGTTAACCGGAAATCTTTGGTTTGTAGTTGCCTTTTGTCTCTTTTACTGGATTTATTATGAAAGAATTATGTTTGCTGAAGAGCAATTTTTAAGAAGAAGTTTTGGAGATATTTATACTGATTGGGCTAAAAATGTACCTGCATTTATCCCAAGTTTTAAAAGTTTTAAAAAACCGGGTTTGCCCTTCAGCTGGAAAAAAGTGCTGAAAAAAGAAAAAAACGGACTTGCAGCAATTTTCCTGATTTTTGCTGCATTTGACATTGCCGGGGAATTAATTCATGGCGAAACAAATTACAATTATTTCCTGATAGGTGTCTGTATTTTTACAGGATTGATGTATCTGGTTCTCAAATATTTGAAAAGGAGAACTGAATTATTAAATGAACCTGGACGATAGCAATCACTTTTGTTAATGTTATAATTCAAATTCAAAAAAATCAATAATGAAGTTTATTTTTGCGTTTTTCACAGTGTTAGGAATGGGTCTGGCGAATTTTGTTTTTGGCGAAGTTCCTGAAAAACGGCTAAAGGAAATTCACGAAAAAATATTAACTGTGGATACTCATTGTGACACCCCAATGAATATGCTCGAAGATAATTTCGATGTTGGAATAAGGAACAATCCGCCGCAAAGTAGGGTTGATTTTCCGAGAATGAAGGAAGGTGGTTTGGATGCCATGTTTTTTGCCGCTTTTACCGGCCAGCGGGAAAGAACTCCGGAGAATACCGAAAATGCCTACAAAATGGCCAACCAAATGATTGATGCGACTTACGAAGCATGCAACAAATACAGCGAAATGGCTGAGATAGCTTTTAATTCAGATGATGCTCCCCGTTTGGAAATACAAGGTAAACGTGCCATTTATATTGGAATGGAAAACGGATTTCCGATTGGTACAGATATAAAAAGGGTGAAGGAATTTTACGATCGTGGAGTACGTTACATTACACTTTGCCATTCTCTGAATAACGATATATGCGACTCATCTTCCGACAGAAAAGGTGCTGAACACAACGGACTGAGTGAATTTGGCAGGGAAGTGGTA
>DATITY010000698.1:0-1731 GCA_035467235.1 Draconibacterium sp.
TCATTTAATTTTTCGGCATAAAAATCAATGTCGTCAACCATTACGTTGGTCATTCCCCATGCAATTGAATCATTGTGACCGGCAATTACAAAAGGTTGTCCCGGCACAGCCAATCCTGTTACATTCAGCTTACCATCAACATTTTGATGAATCTGGTACCAAATTCCCGGCGACATAAATGCAAGATGGGCGTCATTGGCCAAAAGTGGTTTACCTGTTTTGCTTTTTTTGCCTGAAACTGCCCAGTTGTTGCTGCCATTAAAAATTTGTGCTCCAAGTTTTTCGAGATTGTCACTGGCTGATAAAATCGTTTCGCCAATTGTAATTTCAGGTGAATGGAAATCAGGGTAAATCGCTGTTTTGTGGTTTTCAGATGCGGGAATTAAATCCTGAATTTGTTCAGCACTTACTTTTCCCTGCAACTGATGCAAAAGTATTTCGGTGTCCCAGCCTGATTTTAAATCCCACGACATATATCCGATCAGGTTAATAGACTGAACCGGTTCCCAGGGTTCTGGGTTGTAACCCAAAATCTGGAATTCGGGTGGAAGCGGATGATAACGGATATATTCGTTTACACCCGCTGAGAAGGCTTCGAGTGCCTGAATAATTTCGGGAGAGGCGCCGGCAATAATCTTTTTCGATTTTTCCTGGATACGGAGCGCCCGCATCAGCAAATCGGTTTCAGCCATTTTCTCTCCTAAAATTTCGGAAAGTCTGCCTTGTGTAATCCGCCGAAGCAAATCCATTTGCCAAAGCCTGTCCTGCGCCATCGTAAAACCAACAGCACGGTACAAATCTGTTTCATTCCCGGCATAAATATGTGGAATGGCATGAGAATCGCGCAAAACACTTACTTCACCGGTTATTCCCTTTATTTTCACATCCTTGTTGTAATCGGGAATTGCCCCTTTTCTGAGGTTGACTAAAAGAAAATAACCAGCTAAAAAAAGCAGAACTATCAGTACAAACACACCTGCTAAAATTCGTTTTAAAAGTTTCATATATTGATATTTTTGGAAGACTAAAAAAGAAGTTGAAAAATACTGAATCAAATTCAATAATTGATATATTTAATCCGCTATAAATTAAACTTATTGAACATGAAAAAATTGATTATCCTTTTGTTTTTGGGAATTTATTCGCTCGCCGGAACTGCACAGGAAGCCGACAAAATTCTTGGTATCTGGTGGAATGAAGGAAAAACATCGAAAATAAAAGTTGAGAAAAAAGACGGAAAATACATTGGCACAGTTGTTTACATGATTCCTGAAAAATATGTGAATGGCAAATCACCGGTTGATGATAAAAATCCGGATGTAAAATTACAAAACCGGCCGATTGTAGGGCTGAAAATTCTGGAAGGATTTGTTTATAATGCAAATGGAAAAGAATGGAAAAACGGCACAATTTACGATCCCAATTCGGGCAAAACGTATGATTGCTATGCCTGGCTCGAAGGCGACGATTTGCTGAAACTCAAAGGTTTTGTGATGGGCATGCGCTGGCTGGGGAAAAGCTCTGAGTGGTACCGGACTACGTTATAATTGACGGGCGAGCCAAAACGAAAAATACAAATCGGAAACTCTGATTCCCTGCTGTTGTTGAACAAGAATTCCCTTTTTTAACAAAATCACGATTGAAGTTTTTACGGAACTGGTCGATTTTAATTTATATTTTCCAATAAATTCATTTGAATATGGTTTTTCAACCACTTTTTCCTTGGCAACA
>DATITY010000699.1:0-3675 GCA_035467235.1 Draconibacterium sp.
TGGATTGAAAGTTTTGTTGCCCACACCTTTAATAAAAAGGGCTGGTTATTTACAAGTAGTTGCCAGTTTCCCTGTTCTGAAGTGATTTGTATTTGCTGAGTGTTTGAATTACCTGCTGAAAATAAAACAATTATAAGTAAAACGAATAGTATTATTGTTTCTATTTTATTGAGATAATTATGAAAAATCAGTAAAATATATTCCTATTAAATGTGTCTACTGATTCACTAAAAGCTTTTTCACAACTTCGTCATAGTATGGTTTTTCTTTCAGGCTTGAATGTGAGCCCGGGAAATAAAGTATATCAACTTCGATAAAATTAGGAAAGTCGAAATCGCGCATCACTACTGCACAGCGCATATCATTTGAAAGCCGCGTATTGTCAATCATGGGAAACTGAAAATAATCAATCGTGAATTCCTGGGTTACCATGTTAATAAACTTATCGTTTAAAGAGGTTTCAATATCCAGCCTCACATTAACCGATTTTTCATCCACATTATATCCCAATGCGTTAAGATATACAACTCTTGTATAAGCGTTTCTTGTTTCTCCCACATTCACCGTGTCGTAAAATACTTTCGATTCTTTCCAGTCAATGGCCAAATCTTGTGAAAGACCCGGTTTATAATCTATTGAATCACCCGGGAAAGTGATAAACATTGTCTCTCTTTTCGCAGCACCTTCGAGGCTTGAGATTTGCTTTGAAGTTACATCTCTGGCCATCTTGTACAGCCGTTTCCGGTATTCTTCCATGCGATGCATGTTTTTTTCCTGGGTAATTTGCCTGTTCAGGTAAACAAATAAAGGCATCAGGTTGAGCGATTCATGGAAATTATAAGCAAGCAGTTCGAGTTGCAGTATGTTTTCATCCAATGAATGTGAATCTTTGAGAATGGTGCCAAGAATGGAGTTGAACATATCTTTTCTGAGGGCGCTTTCTGCCTGTTCACGACTACTCATCAATTCGGTGTAAAGTCTTATTTTCGACTCGTTGTCTTGCCTGTTGTTCAGATAAGACGAGCCGTAATAACTTACCAAAGCTATGGTGAGAGCGGTGATCAGACCACCAATGGGATGCATCAGGATTTGTATCTTATCACATATATCCCGTTTCTCCTTCTTTGGTTCTAAAGGCTCTTCAATATCCATTTTTCATCAGATTTAATCATCGATAAATTGTAACGAGTTGATTTGTTGGATGAAAACACTTCAAAACTTGCGCCTTTGTATCCAACAACTTCAAGTTTAAATTTTCCGACTTCATTAACTGTAATTGTAAAATAGCCGTTAACATCGGTTGTGTCGGAGGCTAAAATAATTTCATTTTGTTTTACTTGAACAACCTGACCAGACAATGGTTTTCCGTCATTTCCTTTTAAAGTTCCGTAAATTTCTCCTGCAAATGACAGAACAGGTAAAAACATCAAAATGAATAAGAGTATTCCTAAAGTTTTCATAGCATATTTATTTAAAATTCTTATTTGCTGATATTTCTTTAACACCAACAAATATAGGCTAAAACGGAGAAAATTACGATTGTAATTTTAATTAAAATGAAATCCTTTTTCCCACTTGTTTCATCCATTCGCGGGCCATCAGTTCATGTCCAGGCACAGTCGGATGAACGCCGTCCCAAATCCAGTAATCGCAAGGCACCTTTTCACAGGCTTTGTCAAAAACCTCCTGGAAACCTACAAAAACAGTATCATATTTTTGCGAAAGTTTCCGAACAATAGCCTGTCTTTTCAACATATCGGAATGAGATGCTTCCCATTTTTCATTCATTCGACCAACTTTCAAAACAAAGGGTTCACAGAGAACAAGAATGATTTCCGGAAATAAGGCCCTCGTTTTTTCAAGTAATGCCTCGTAAACTTCCTGATATTGTTCAACCGAAACTGAAGGCTGCCGGTTAAAAACTACTGAATTGGAATCATTCACACCAACAAGAATGCTTAATACATCGGGTTTTAAGTCAAGCGTGTAAGCCTGCCAGCGTTTATCAAGGTCGGTTACTTTATTGGCACTGATTCCCCGGTTGTAAAAACGGTAACGTTTTTCAGGATAATCGGCGCCAACACGGCTGGCAATACTAAATGCATACCCGTGACCCATGATGTGGTTTGGGTCTTCGTTTCGCCCGCGGTTGCCATCGGTTATCGAATCACCCTGGAAAAGAATGCCTGCTCCTTCTTTCAGTTTTGTTTTTGCTGGTTCGTTATTGTTTGCAGCAAACGATTTTAATGAAGGTAAGCAAAACGCGGTAATACTTGTTAACGCTGCTCTTTCTATAAATTTTCTGCGTGAATTATCTTTCATTTCAACCATTTTTCAGGAACAGGAATAATGCAAATATTCATCGATTTGTTATCATCGGAAAGCATGGCAGATTGTATTTGAATCCGCGTTCCATCGGGGCTGAATGTAGGGTGAGGATGATCGGCGGCCGTGGTTTTATGACCTGTGGAAAGCAGGATCATTTCGTGGGTTTGCCTGTTGATGAGATAAATATTGCGATCAAAATCATCACCGGCAACAAACCTTTTGTCAGCCGATCCGCACACATGCCAAAAGCCACTTCCGGTAGGTATTTGCCCGGCAATGGTCATTTCCCTTGAGTTAATGTTAACTATTCCCAGACCCGTAGGTTTTTCGCGGGTTCCCGAAGGTCCCCATTCGGCTTCCTGTCCGGGATTTGCACCTTTCACATCAGTTCCCTTCACATCGTTGCCTGAGGTATTTGGAATTTTACGATGCCCCATAATTGCAACTGCAACCTCATCGGGACTAATCACCGCCTCGTGGGTAACCCATTCATATTCCGATTCGGGATAGAGGGGTCGTAATCCGGTTCCATCGGAATTTACAATCCAGGTGCGCTGTGGCGCTTTGCCTCCGGTTTCCCAACAGAAAACAATTTGTCCGGGGTTCCATGGATTACTTTGGATATGTCCCACCTGAAACGGAACTGAAACCACATATTTTGTTTCACCTGTACGAATATTCATCCCCGCAATACCAGCCGGTCCAGCGCCCATTCGGCGGGGACCAAACGATTCTTCAATTTTTGTCCCTTCAGGAAGGTGTTTTTGTGCTTCTTTTTTTCCCACGCGGAACCAAACCCACTCTTCTCCACCATCAAGAGCCATATCGCCACCGGCTTCCCATTCCGAAGGTGTTGTGCCACAAATCCTCTGATACACAGAAGATGGTTGCAATGAACCGGATTTACTGTCGGCAAACAATTTTTCCAAATCCACTTCAACAATGTCGAAAGATGTATTTAAAGAATCAGTCATTTTTTTTCTCATGAAATAGAGTTTCATGGAATTTCTTGCAATATTCAACATTCCTGAATAACCGCCCTCTGTGACCTGAACTATTTCTCCCGATTTTTCATTCACAGCCATCGCCTCGCCTTTTACACGTTCTGATCTGAAAATCAGCCATTCACCATCTGATGTCCATTGGTTATGAGTTTGGTATATCTTTGAATCCCCGGCGGGAGAACTGGTTAAAAACGTAAGATTGATGCCGGTTACCGGGTCTTTCACTATTTTTCGTTCAGAGGGAAACCGGTGGCCAATTTGTGCCTGAACTGGTAAATTTAGAGTCAGGCAAATACAGCCAAGGATTGCAGCAAATAAAATTGAATTCTTCATTTCCCTGAAT
>DATITY010000700.1:0-3521 GCA_035467235.1 Draconibacterium sp.
CAAGATTTTTTAGGAATTGATAGTCACGGATTTGTAAAAATTGAGTTTTTTAATTTGATTTTTGAAGAATAATTTTTGGAATTTTCCTGTTAATTCGGATTTACGTATCAAAACTTAAATCTTTATCTTTACCTTTCTGAACAACAGGAACGAATTATGTCATTGATTATTGAAGAAAAAGACTTGGAAAAGTTCATCATGGTGGGCGACCGTGTTTTGGTAAAGCCTAAAAATCCATCAGGGAAAACCAAATCGGGATTGTTTTTACCACCAACAGTGCAGGAAAATGAGCAGGTACAAAGCGGTTATATTGTAAAAGTGGGGCCGGGGTACCCGTTTCCATCGGTTGCAGAAGAAGACAACCAATGGAAACCAAAGGCTGAGGATGTAAAATATTTACCGCTTCAAACCCACATTGGCGACCTTGCCATTTATCTCAGTAAAAACGGTCACGAGATTGAATTTAATAACGAAAAATATATTATTCTGCCATACTCGGCTATTTTAATGATAATCAGGGATGAGAATTTGTTTGGATAACAAGTATCTACAAATATAACGAAAGCCGCATTGACAAATCAGTGCGGCTTTCGTTAAAAAAAATAAAATTTGATTATCCTTTTAACTCTTTACATGCGCTGTAAATACCATCAAACAAAGGTTGAATTTTCGATTCGGCCACTGCAGAATAGGCAATTCGTAGCAAGTTGTCGAAGCAAATCACACCGATGCTGTATTTGTCAATTAACAGTTTGCGTGTTTTTTCACCGTCAAGTCCTTCGGCTAATTCGATGCACATAAAATAACCCGAATTATACGGAAGCGCTTTAAAATAAGGTTTGTAGGCTTCGTTTTTTAGTACACTTTTTACCGCTTCGTAACGCGCTTTCATAATTGCATATTTGGCGGCTTTCTGGTTTTCGTAATCTGGGTGAGTGTAAGCTTCCATCAGCAACGACTGCGAAATATTGGCCGCATTCGAAATATTTCCACGGATGGCACCAGCTGTTTTCGATTCGAGCGCTCCGTACAAAGCTCCATCGCCGCCTTTTATGCCATAAGTTAAAAATCCAACGCGGAAACCCCAAACGTAATCTTCCTTTGTCGGGCCATCGATTTTAACCGCCAGCACATTATCATGCAAAGTGCAAAGTGCAGCAAAAATACTTTCAGTTGCAATACCGTTTTCGTAGCCTAACCCAAAATAGGCATCGTCGATGAGCAAAACAATTTTGTTTCCTTTTTCAGCGGAAGCTTTGATAATTTTTACCATTTCATCCTGCTCATCCTGCGTGGGTGTGTATCCGGCCGGGTTGTTCGGGAAGTTGAGCAATACTATTCTCTTGCCAACTTCACCTTCGTTTAAGGTGGTTTCGAAAGCGGCAAGGTTAAGCCCGTCATTTTTAAAAAGTCTATATGGTTTCAGCTGCGAACCGTAGGCATTGGTGAGTGTGAGTGTGTAGTTTTCCCAGAAAAGATCGGGGACAATTACCTGGTCGGCCGGGTCACAGAACAAGTATCCAGCCATGCTGATGCCGTGCGTGAGTGCGCTTGTAACCACCGGCAGACTGATTTCGACGCCTTCCATCGACGGATTTTTACCGTAAATCATTTTCTTCCATTCAGCCCTGATGTCTGGACGTCCGTAGCTGGGCGCGTACAGAAATATCTTTTCAGGTTTTAAGCTTACTTTCGAGGCAATCGATTCAAGCCGCATTGGGGTTCCGTCGTCTTCAACCGCGGTACCGATGGTAGCGTTGATACTGGCTTTGCCGGCTTCGGCAGATTGCGCTAAAATTCCTTTCTTCGGGAAATAAATTTCCTTCCCTCTTTCAGAAAGAAGTCCGAAAACAACACTGCTTTTTTCCTGTATTATTTTGTTGAGTTCCTCAGCCTGTGAATTCATGTAAAAACGTTATTAAAATTTTATTGACTTACTTTTTCGGGTGCAATATAAAAAACAACAAAATACAAACCATCAGGTTCTTGTAATTTTGAGTTAAATCTTTTTAAATTGCTAATAATCCTGCAATTAAAATTGAATAATGAAATTTATTGACAACTGTTGGTCGCTATTCAGGAATAGTTTATTTTTATAGTAAAATCAACAACTAATAAATTTATGTCCAATGAAAACAACTAAAATTTTAAAAAAATGGTTATTGCTGGGTATTATCCTGTTTATTTTTTCTGGAGTACAAAGTCAGGATTGGCCGGGCTGGCGGGGTGAAAACCGGGATGCCAAAGTTTCAGGATTCATTATGCCCAAAATCTGGCCCAGCCAGTTAACTCAGGTTTGGCAGCAAAAAGTCGGGTTGGGGGATGCTTCTGTTGCTTTTGTCAGCGGAAAACTTTTTCTGAATGTAAAACAGGATGAAAACGAAACAGCACTTTGTATGGATGCAGCAACCGGAAAAACTATCTGGCGAACAATACTAAATCCAGCACCTGAAGTAACCGGCGGAGCAAAGTCTCACCCGGGGCCAAGAAGTACCCCCACAGTAAAAAATGGCAAGGTGTATTTCATCGGTGCAGGAGGATTACTCAACTGTCTTGATGCAAATACAGGAAATGTAATCTGGACGAATAAAAGTTTTACTGAGGTACCTGTATTTTTTGCTGCCATGTCGCCACTTGTGGTTGACGGGAAATGCATAGCCCACTTAAACGGAAAGGAAAACGGGACAGTAGTTGCTTTCAATGCCGATAACGGTGAAATTGTCTGGACACTGAAAGGTGAGCCAAGTACATATTCTTCGCCTTTGCTGATGAAAATTGGAAACGAAGAAATTATCGTTTTACAAACTGAAACCGATGTGATTGGGATTTCAAAAACGGGAAGTTTGTTGTGGAAATTCCCAACCCCGGGAGAGCAGCGCTTCTACAATTCGTCCACTCCGGTAATTGATGGACAAAATATTATTGTTTGCGGGCAGGGAAAAGGCACAAAATCATTCAAAATTGAAAAGTCGGGCGATAAGTATTCCACTGTTGAAAACTGGGTCAATCCTGATTTTGGCACCTCTTTCAATACCCCGGTTTTAAAGGATGGATATTTATATGCACACGAAGCCCGAATGGGAAAACTCTATTGTTTGAATGCAATGAATGGAAAAACCTGCTGGGCAGATACTACTTCGCAAAACAGATTTGCATCAACACTCGATTTGGGGAAAGTGCTGCTTTCGCTTCCGGCGAATGGGAAAATTCTGGTTTTTGAACCTAATCCCGAAAAATATGTACAAAAGGTTACTTACAAAATTGCCGAAACTGAAGTTTATGCCCATCCTTTGATAATTGGCGACAAAATCTATATAAAAGAACAGGAATTGCTAACCTGTTGGCAGGTGAAATAATTGGTTGAATTACAAATACTTCAATATACCTACAATAACAAAAAAGCCAAAAAGCGATACCAGTCCGGAAAGGATAATAAACCACCGGTACATCTTTTTATTTTTGATATCGAGCACGATTGCCGGTATTGCCAGAACTGCAGATAACACGAAACTGATATAGGC
>DATITY010000701.1:0-11448 GCA_035467235.1 Draconibacterium sp.
GGATTTGAAATAACCGCATCAATGGCAACAATTCTTCCGCTCATTCCTGCCGGTCCGATACTGCGGGCTTTGATATTTTTCAGTTGGCTAATATCCAGTTTCTGGGCAGACACAATCTGAAAAAGCATAATGAAAATAATTCCGAGAGAAACAGTTATTTTTTTGTTTGAACAAATCAGAGCAATTTTCTTCATTTAGTTGGTTTTTGGTGATGATTTAATATCCATAAAAATCAGGGGTTTAAATTAATACATTATTTGAAAGTTTCTCAACCGTTATTCCCGGCATTCAAATAAATATCGAGTGCTCCCGGAAATGGCTGTAATGCACGCTCAAAAATGCCAAGCGAATAGGCAATTGTAAGTCCGTAATTCGTAATCGGAACACCGGCTTCTTTCGCTTTCATAATTCTGCTGAGCATCTCGCGCCGGTTTCACATACAGGCGCCACAATGAATAATTATTTTGTATTCCGAAATATTATCGGGGAAATCGTGGCCACGTAAATTATCGATTTGCAGTTTTCCACCAACATATTGTGTCAGCCATCGGGGAATTTTCACGGTGCCGATATCTTCTCCGATAGGGTGGTGAGAACAGGCTTCGGCAATGAGAACTTTGTCACCTGTTTTCAGTTTGTCGATTGCCATGGCACCACGCACCATTTCGTTTAAATCGCCCTGAAACCGGGCAAAAAGAATTGAAAATGAAGTCAATGGAATTTCAGGCGGAGTATCTGCAGCAACTTTCAGGAAAGCCTGTGAGTCGGTAACTACAAGTTTTGGTGGTATGTTAAAACGGGAAAGCGCTTGTCTTAATTCCCTTTCTTTTACAACTACGCAAAATGAATCATTATCGAGCAAATCGCGGATGCTTTGAACCTGTGGAAGTATTAATCTTCCTTTTGGCGCTTCCTTGTCGATGGGTACAACCAAAACGGCTGCTTCTCCCGGACCAACCAAATCGGCCAAAATACCCGGGCGGTCGATGAAATCTTCAGGAGCCGAACGAAGCAGTAATTGACGGAGTTCAGTAAAACCTGTTCCTTTTAATGCCGATGTTTTGGTGAATTTAATATTAACAAAATTAAGTTGATTGATTATTTCATTGTTCTCCTCATACAAATCGGTTTTATTGAAAACCACAATAAATGGAATGGCACGATCGGTAAATTCATCCATTATGCGTTGTTCGTAACCATCCCAGTCATTAAAATTGGTAACAATTACACCAAGATCAGTCCTGTCGAATACTGACATGGTTTTTGCAACACGTTTCTCACCTAAATGGCCTAAATCGTCAATTCCTGCAGTATCGATAAAAAGTACAGGGCCGAGAGGAAGTAATTCCATTGGTTTTTCAACCGGATCTGTAGTTGTACCGGCAATTTCGGAAACAATTGAAACATCCTGACTGGTCAATGAATTCAGGATACTTGACTTTCCGGAGTTTCTTTTACCGAAAATTCCAATATGTAAACGAAACGATTTTGGTGCTTTCATTTTTCAATTGTTGAAAGGCGTTTAAAGTACGAATTCATTTCGATTATGCCAATGACAAGCACAAAAAAAGGGCGCTGTTAACGCCCTTTAAATAGTGAAAGTAATATTATTTCTTTTCTTCTTTTTTTGTTTCTGAACCACAAGCGGTTCCAGAAGCAGCACAGCTTTTCTTTTGTGTTTCGGTGCAACCCGTAGTTGCTGTTTTTTCAGCTGTTTTTGCTTTGTCTGCACAGCATGCGGCTGTTGTTGTTTCTTTTTTTACTTCTTTCTTTTTGTCCTCTTTGTTGGTTGCATTTGATGCTGAAATTCCAAAAGCAACAGCCAAAACGAAAATGAGAATTAATTTTTTCATGTTTTTAAAATTAAAGATTAATATTGGTTTTAATTTAACTAATGTTCGTAATTGGTTCTAATTTGATTTACAAACTGTTGCAAGATATGATTTTCTTTTTGAACATCAAATATTTTTTAAAAAACGACACAAAAAAAAGCTGTTCAATTTGTGAACAGCTTTCTAAATCGTGACTTAATTTATTAAATCTTATTTTTTCTCTGCTGATGCAGTTTTGGTTTTTTCTCCGCATCCATCAGATTTTGCAGCTGATTTTTCTCCACTGCAACCTTCAGACTTTGCTGCTGATTTTTCTCCGGCACAACCTTCAGATTTTGCTGCTTTTGCTTCTGCCCCTTTGGCTTTTTCTTTTTCACCTTCAGGAGCCACAACGTTGTTATCATTCAAATCGGCAATAATTGTAGTCTGCATGTTATCAACTACAACTACACTTGAGTTTGACATTGCCATTGAAACACCATAAACTGCTACTAACGCTAATACTAAAAATACTTTTTTCATGGTTTTAAAATTTAAAGTTATACAAACTGATTAATAATTATTTTAATTTAGATTCAATAATAATAACAATAATATTATAATCCAAATAAAATATTAAGATAATTTAATCCTTAATTATTAAAAATAGTTAAGTATTTGAAAATCAGAATTAATATAAATTGTTAATGAAGTGTTAAAAATGAATTTGTCTAATTTCCCAGTCTGCAAACCGACTCGGGAGTTATTAATTCATCAAATTCTTTTTCTGAAATAAACTTCGATTTAACCGCTGCTTCTTTTATGGAAATAAACTCTTTTTGGGCAATCTTTGCTATTTCGCTTGCTTTTTCGTAGCCTATTTTCGGAATTAATGCTGTAATTGTTGCGGTTGAATTCTCAATATTTTTTTTACAAACCTGTTCGTTTGAAGTTATCCCGGAAATACATTGTTCCCTGAAAATAACTGATGCATTGTTTAACAATGTCAGATTTTCGAGCAAAGCATCGGCAATTAAAGGCATGAACTGGTTTAATTCAAGATTTCCGGCGCTGCATGCCTGCGAAATAATCTGGTCGTTTCCCATTACCCGGATTGCAATTTGTGCTACTGCTTCGCAGATTACCGGATTTATTTTCCCTGGCATGATTGAGGAACCAGCTTGCCTTGCGGGTAGGGTAATTTCGCCAAATCCGGCATCCGGCCCACTCGATAGTAACCGAAGGTCGTTGCTTATTTTGAACAGATTGCAGGCATGTGCTTTTAAAATTCCGGAGACTTCAACAAAAACATCGGTATTTTGAGTTCCGTCGATGAGGTTTTCTGCCCGTGCCAATCCAATGTTTGTGTTTTCGCGCAGACGGTCAACTACTTTGAAAATAAATTGTTTTGGCGCGCCAAGTCCGGTTCCGATTGCAGTACCTCCCAAATTAACCACGCGCAACCGTTCTTCGCATTTGTAAATCCGCCACCTGTCGCGGTTAAATGCCTCGGCATACGCGCTCATTTCCCGGCCAAGTGTTGTCAGTACTGCATCCTGTAACTGTGTGCGGCCAATTTTTACAATGTGCGCAAATTCCTTTTCTTTTTGCTGAAAGGCTTCCTGCAATGCTAAAACACTTTGTTCGAGTTTCCGCAATAAACGGATTGCAGCTATTTTTACTGCCGTTGGATAAGTATCATTTGTTGATTGGTGAAGGTTGATATCTTCAAGTGGAGAAATAATTTCATAATCACCGGGAGTTTTGCCCATGATTTGCAAAGCACGGTTGGCAATAACTTCATTAATATTCATATTGGTAGAGGTACCGGCACCACCCTGCAAAGCATCTGCCAAAATATGTTCGTTCAGCAAACCTAAACTCATTTCAGAACATGCTTTTTCGATGGCTGAATATTTTGTACGATTATCTTTCCAAAAACCAAGCTGAATATTGGTTTGGGCACAGGCTAACTTCACTTCGCCAAATGCTTTGATAAGTTCGGGATGAACCATTCTCCCTGACAGTGGAAAATTTTCAACGGCTCGGGCCGTGTGAATTCCCCACAAAGCTTCGGCAGGTATTTGTTTTTCACCAAGGAAATCGGTTTCAATTCTTGTATGAACCATGATTTTAAAATTAACAATAAACGTCATCCCTGCCTGCTTCCACCCGCTGAACCAACTTTTCAGCGCGTTGCCTCGCAATTCCGCTCATTCCAGAAATGGTTTCAGCAATTAATTTATTCCCAATTTCGGCAGTTTCAGGGGTAGCAAAATTTTGCAGATATTCTTTAAAAGAAGATAATGCATTTGGTCCGCAGTGCAGCTTAATATCGCCAGGTTTTGCCAAATCCATAAAATCCTGACCGGTGCGTCCCAGCCGGTAGCAAGCTGTGCAAAAAGAAGGAATGTATCCCATCGAAGCAACATCGCGAATTACTTCGTCAAGCGAACGATGGTCGCCAAGGCTGAACTGACCTGAAGGATCGTCTTCAGTTTCTTCTTCGTAACCACCAGGATTGGTGCGGCTACCTGCTGAAATCTGGCTTACACCAAGTGCAAATGTTTCGCGTCGCATTTTTGCAGTTTCACGGGTTGACATGATAATTCCTGTATAAGGAACGGCCAGCCGGATGATTGCAACAATTTTCCTGAAATCAATATCTGAAACAGGAAATGGCGGGTGTGAGGCAATATCGCTGTTTGTAGCCGGTTCCAAACGGGGAACGCTAATCGTGTGTGGCCCGACTCCAAATTTTTCTTCAAGTTCCGTAATGTGCTGCATCATTGCAAGTATTTCAAATCGATAATCGAAAAGTCCGAAGAGAACACCAATCCCCACATCGTCAATTCCTGCTTCCATGGCCCGGTGCAACGACCAGATTCGCCAGTTGTAATCGCGTTTTTTACCACCTAAATGCACTTTGCTGTAAGTTTCACGGTGATAGGTTTCCTGAAAAATCTGGTACGTACCGATTCCTGCTGCTTTTAACTGTCCGAACTCTTCGGTTGAAAGTGGGGCGATGTTTACATTAACGCGGCGAATTTCGCCGTGTTCAGACTTTACTGCGTAAATAGTTTTTATTGAATCGAGAACATATTGAAATCCCTTGTTCGGATAAGATTCTCCGGCGACCATTAAAATACGTTTGTGTCCCTGTTTAATCAGTACTTCCGTTTCGCGGGCAATGTGCTCCTGTGAAAGCGCATTTCTTACAATATCTTTGTTGGTGGCCCTGAATGCACAGTACAGACATTCGTTGGCACACAAATTCGAAATATAAAGCGGTGCAAATAAAACAAGTCGTTTGCCGTAAATGGTTTCTTTTACTTCGTTGGCAGTGTTAAATAATTCGGCTAACATTTCCGGATCGCTAATGCTGGTCAAAACTGCAACATCTTCAAGATTCAGTCCTTTCATTTCCTTTGCCTTGGCAAGTACTTCCCTGATTCTTCCAAAATCGGCATTTTGGTTACTTTCCAGTATATTCCAGACTTTTTGTTCATTTATGAAATCGGCAGGAACGTTATGCATGGTTATAAATTTTAGTTGTCATTGTTATCGTTGTTGTATTTCAGAATTCGGATTATATTTTTGCCAATCCTGATTTTACTGAAATGCCCGGGATGTTTCCCAGCTTTCCCGTAAGTTCTCCCAGTTCATCCGTAGTTGCGTCGATTACCAACGTAATTATCGATGTATTTCCTTTTGCATTGGGCAAACCTGTCCGGGCAAGTATCAGTTCTGCATGCTGGCTTAGAATTTCGTTCACAATACCAGCACATTTTTCGCGGTCGTCGATTATTATTCCTATAAAACCTAATCGTTTCATTTTATTTAGTTTTTTGCAGGAATTAAATGGAATTGGAAAGAAGAGGATTTTTATGATTAATAAATAATCATTAATCAATTATAAATTATAACTCTTTTTCCCTAAAGTCAGCAATTGCCTTCCCGCAGGATTTTGATGTAAAAGTAGTGGATAAATGTTCAGAATATAATGATAAATGTCGTTAGGTTTTTATGTTATAGAATAGTTTTTAGTACGAATTGAACTGTATTGAAAGTACTTCGCCTATTTTTGCAGTAATGAATCGGACTGAGCAAATATTGGCAGACGGTAATTTCACAAGGGAAGGGATTATTGAACTACTTCAAACCAAAGACGAAGAGAGAGTTAATTTGTTGAAAAAAGCTCAAAAAGTTAAAGAAGAAATTGTTGGAAAAAAAGTCTATTTCCGCGGTCTGATTGAGTTTTCGAATATCTGTTCGAAAGATTGCTTGTATTGTGGTATCAGGAAAAGTAACAAAAAAGTAGTTCGGTACAATGCCACTGACGATGAAATTTTAGCTGCGTGCCGGTTTGCCTGGGAAAACCGTTTTGGCTCGGTGGTTTTACAGTCGGGAGAACTGGACTCACCTGTATTTATTACGCGCGTTGAAAACCTGCTTAGAAAAATAAAACAGCTTTCAAATAACGAACTTGGTATCACGCTGAGTTGCGGTGAGCAAACCCGTGAAACTTACCGCCGCTGGTTCGAAAGCGGTGCTCACCGCTACCTTTTGCGAATTGAAGCTTCGAATCCTCAATTATACTATAAAATTCACCCGAACACAAAAAAACATTCTTTTGAAAAACGGTTTGAAGCATTGAATTCACTGCGCGAAACAGGGTATCAGGTTGGTACTGGTGTAATGATTGGCCTGCCATTTCAAACCTTCGATGATTTAGCCGATGATTTGATTTTTCTGAAAGAAATGGATATCGATATGTGTGGAATGGGACCTTATATTGAACATGAAAATACTCCAATGTTTCAGTATAAAAATCTACTGAAAACAAAACAGGAAAGATTTGATTTGGCGTTGAATATGATTGCAGTGTTACGCCTGTTAATGCCCGATATTAACATTGCAGCGGCAACCGCTTTGCAGGCCATTGATCCGGCAGGACGGGAAAAAGCGCTGGCAGTGGGCGCAAACATTATAATGCCCAATTTAACGCCATGCAGTTACCGCAAGGAATATTTACTTTACGAGGACAAACCTTGTTTGGATGAAGATGCGGAACTTTGTCGTAATTGTCTCGAAGCGCGAATAGAACTGGCAGGATGCGAAATTGGGTACAACGAGTGGGGCGACTCTAAACACTTCAAGCGAGTTTAGAGTTAAAAGTTTAGGGTTTAAAGTTTAATATTTGACAGAGTTTAGAGTTTGTATATTCACTGGTCATTGGGAAAACCAGATACCATTCTTCCAAATGACTGATGGCCAATGACTAATGACAGCTGGTGATGACTGATGACTTTTTTCATCCCTGCATTCACGCATTATAGAATTCACGTATTTACCTGACCGTAATATGGAAGCATCTTTCTTTACGCTCTGTTACCACCACACATCTTCCTTCTTTGCGTAACTCTCCAATTGCTTCTGAAAGTAGTTTAATTGCCGGACCGTCTGCAATTTCCAAATTATCACGTAATTTAGGTTTTCTAAAAACCCGTGCATAAGTTATGTCGAACGTTGTACCATACAGGTGTGATGAATTTCCTGAAGCATTAACATTCGATCGGCCAAGCTTTCGCTGGCTTTCGCCGGTTCGCAACAGAGAAGTTATCTGGTAATAACGTTTTTTCAGGTTGTGTTCATCGAGTTTTTCCTGAAAGCGTTTCCCAATATCTTCGAGTAATTTGGCGGCATCAGGAGTGAGATACGGATGCGAATGTGTTAATTTATCTACCACATAATAATCACAGGTTTCAATTTTTACCAAATCGTCATTATCAATATATTTTTTAATGTTTTCATTAAAATCCTTGTTTGATGTGAAACCTTTTATTCCATTGGCTTTCGCGTATTTCAGGTGTAATTTGTTTAAATCCTTGTAGTAATCGACCCTGATTATTCCAATTGCTTTAGGTTCGTTCGGTTCTGCTGATTCCTCAGGTTTCTGCTCTGTTTCAGGGTGCGAAAAAACAATTGCAGCAATTATCAGAACTACCGAAATTGAACCAAAAATCAGGAGTTTTTTCCGGATTCCTGCTTTCAATTTATATCTTCTTCTTTTTCTGACTTTCTGATTTATTTGTTTTTCATTAATTTCAAACATATTATGAAATATTTTGGCAAAATTATTTGCTGCAAAATAAGGCTAATTGTAAATCAACAAATTGATAGGCAGTGTAAGTTATAAACACAGTTTTGTTAGCTGGATGGAATATATTCCTTCCAACTGGTTGAATACAAAAAAAGTCTGGAATAAATCGAAAACAGTTTGAAAAAGTAATCAGAATAATTACAGAGTTGCCCAAACCGGAATTAGGTTAATTAGCCAATAAACAGCTGCTGCAATTGCCATACTAACCGGAATGGTTAATATCCATGCAGTCAGCAGGTTTGTTGCCACTCCCCAGCGAACTGCCGATAGTCTTTTTGTCATTCCAACACCCATTATTGATCCTGCAATGGTGTGGGTTGTACTTACCGGAATTCCAAGCCCCTGTGAAACGCCAAATAAAGTTATGGCACCGGCAGTTTCGGCTGCAACTCCTTCAAGCGGTGTAACTTTGGTAATCTTTGTCCCCATCGTTTTAACAATTTTCCAACCTCCCATCATTGTTCCAACCGAAATTGCTGTATAGCAAGAAATTGGAATCCACGAAGGAACTTGTAAATGTTTTTTACCAACAGCATCAATCGTTTCGGACACATGCGCCCAACCCGGAATTTCAGCACCGGTAAGATTTAAATGAGCAATATAAACCATCATTGCAGCACTTATTATCCCCACCACTTTTTGCGAATCGCTTCCTCCATGTCCCAAACTAAATGCCGCAGATGATGCTAACTGAATTCGCTTAAACCATTTGTTTGCTTTATGTGGATTTGAACGTCTGAAGGTCCATAAGATAATGACTGTCAGAACATAGGCAATAAACATTCCTAAAACCGGGGCAATGAAAATAAAGATGATAGTTTTAAAAATTACTGCCTGGTTAATTACTGCAAAACTACCCGTGTGCGCAACCGCGGCTCCGGCAAATCCTCCTATTAATGTATGCGATGATGACGATGGGATACCAAGCCACCAGGTTAAAAGATTCCAGATAATAGCTGCAACAATTCCTGCAAGTATAACTTCAAGATTAATCGAACTATTTTCAACAGTTTTAGCAACTGTATTTGCTACTTTCAGGTCGAAAATCCAATAGGCCAGAAAATTAAAAAATGCAGCCCAGATTACTGCCGGAAGGGGTGCAAGTACTTTTGTTGAAACCACAGTTGCTATGGAATTGGCAGCATCGTGAAAACCATTTATCAGGTCGAAAACGAATGCAAGTACAATTATTATAATCAGAACTGTAAGCATATTCTTTTATATAAAGATTTGTAAACGAGAAAACAGTTAGGCGTATTTTACCAAAATTGTTTTTACCACATCAGAAACATCCTCAATTTTGTTGGCAATCTTTTCGATGTTGAGGAGAATATCTTTTTGTTTTATCAGTTCAATTGCGTTTTTTTCATTTTCGAACAAACTTGAAATTCCCATATGAAAGTACTCGTCAACTCTTGTTTCCAGTTTTTGTAAATCTTTGCATGCACGCAAGGTCTTATCAGTACTTTTAAAATTTTCAAGTCCGTTTACAGCAGTTTGAATCTGTACACAACCTTTTTGAATTTCAGCTACCATATCTTTCATATAAGAATTGAATACGGTTAAACGGTAAAATTCAACTTTTCCGGAAACGCTGTACATCAAATCTATTACATCATCGAGTGTATTTGCCAGTTCATGAATATCTTCCCTGTCAAAGGGAGTTATAAATGAAACGTTCAAATCATTAAAAACCTGGGTGGCAATTTCGTCTCCCTTTTTTTCAATAGCCTTGATTTTTAACCGTATAGCCTTTAATTCTTCCGGAGTTGTTGAATTAAAAAGATTGTTCAGTTCTACCGAAGCCTCAATACAATAAATTGCCGCCTGATTAAACAATGCATAAAACTTTTTCTCTTTGGGGATAAAATACTTAAGTAAACTTGATAAATTCATAGATTGAATGTTAATGTATAAACATTGTTATTAATAAATCAGAATGATATGCCAAAAGTTGCGCAAAGATGAAAATAAGAACTTGAAAATAATTAAAAAATGATTAAGAAATTGTTACATTTTCTTTAAAGAATTTAATAGCAAATGTAGTTAAACGGAAATTAAAGCTTATTACTAATTGTTTTGTACTAATTGCTATGTCAGGTATATGAATATATTTATTTCATTATAATCAGAATATATTCAACTGTTTGCCAGCAGCAAGATTACTGAATACCTGAAATTTTTACTGCCCAGGCCAAATCGCATGGAGGATTTTTTCTGATTTTTTCAGGAATGAAAATTTTTACTCCTTCTGCAGTATTTTCCCATTTAAGATTTCCTGCGGAACCCAATAAATTTAGTTTTGCATTTTTCGAAGCTAAAACACCTTTAACAGTAAAGGAAGCAGGTAGTTTTTCAGTTGAACCATCAGTGTTGTCGAGGTAAATGGCATAAACTGCTTTTGTATCCTTTTTCTGTGTCAGGCAAATATTTTCGGTTTTAAAAGGTGCAATCGCACGGGTAGAATAAATGGCTTCACCATTAATATTGATCCATTTTCCCATTTCATTAAGCAGTGTATATGCTTCTTCCGGCCATGTTCCATCGGGGGCTGGGCCAATATTGTAGAGTAAATTTCCACCTTTTGCAACAATGTCAATCAGCATGTGAATGGCTTGTTTCGGAGTCATAAACTGTGGGTTTGGAACCCATGCCCAACCACCACCGGCAATTATGCACGATTCCCAGGGGTAGGGCAGTTGTGTATCGGGAACGCGATTTTCGGGTGTCAGATAATTCTGGTTGGGGCCGGTTACTGCGCGATCAACCACAATTAGCCCTGGTTGTTTTTCACGTGCCTTGGTTGCCAGTTCGCTCATCCTGATGTCCTGATTTACCCCCCGGTTTTTGATAAAACCTGTTTTGGTTTCGCGCAGTTTTGCCGGATAAGAATCAGGGAAACTCTCCGGGTCTTTTTTCGATACCCAGCCGCCATCGAGCCATAAAATATCCACTTTTCCATAATCGGTCATCAATTCCATAATCTGATTGTGAGTGAACTCCACAAATTTTTCCCATTTTTCAGGATACAATCCAGGATCGTAATTTACATTCCGGTCGAAAGGCGGGAATTTCGGATCCCAGTAATATTCGCTGTGCCAGTCGGGTTTCGAGAAATAGGCACCTGCCCACAATCCTTCGGCCCTGAAAGCGTTAAAAATTTCCTTGGTAACGTTGGCTCGTGGATTTACACTGAAAGGGGTTTCTTTCGAAGTAATTTTATAATCGGTGTATTTCGAGTCGAACATGCAAAATCCGTCATGGTGCTTTGTAGTGAAAACCACATATTTCATACCGGCATTTTTGGCTGCTGCAGCCCATTTTTCGGGTTCAAAATTTACAGGATTAAAGCTTAGTTTCAGGTTTTCGTACTCTTTTTTGTAGATGAAATAATCGTCTGGATTCGATCCTTTTTTGCGTTCGCACCAGCCGTAATCTTCTGGGCAAATCGACCACGATTCCACAATTCCCCAC
>DATITY010000702.1:0-4083 GCA_035467235.1 Draconibacterium sp.
ACCCCTCCAATTGCAGACATTGGAACAGCTGTAAAAATAAGGATGGATTGTTTTGCTGAATTAAATGTGAAGTAAAGCAAAACAAATATCAGGAGAAGTGCTACTGGAACAGCTATTGAAAGTCTTTTCTGTGCAGCTTCAAGGTTTTTGAACTGACCGCCGTAGGAGACATAATAGCCGGTAGGAAGTTGAATTTTCTGATCAATTTGAGTTGTCACATCATTTATTACACTTTGAATATCACGATTACGTACGTTGAATCCGATTGTAATACGGCGTTTGGTATTCTCCCTGGATACCTGAGCCGGACCAGATTTAATTGAAATGTCAGCGACCTGCTCAAATGGTATCTGCTGTCCGTCAGGAAGAGCGACAGTGAGATTCTTTACATCATCAAGGTTTTGTCTGTAATCTTTATCCAACCGGACTACCAGTCCGAATCGCTTTTCTTCATCAAAGACAACACCTGCCTGGCTACCTGCAAAGGCTGCACGTAACACGCTGTTAACATCATCTATTGATAATCCATACTGAGCAAGCCGGTCACGATTATATTCAACCTGTATCTGAGCGAGCCCGGTAACTTTTTCAACATTAATATCCTGAACTCCGGTTACCCCCATAATTACCTTTTCAACATCAGCCGCTTTTTCAGCCAATATTATCAAATCATCTCCGAAAATCTTAATAGCAATATCCTGTTTGGACCCTGTCATTAATTCATTGAAGCGCATTTGAATGGGTTGTTGAAATTCAAATTTAACACCAGCCAGGGGGATTAGTTTTTCTTCCATTTTAGCAACCAGATCCTCTCGTGTAGTCGCAGACACCCATTCATCTTTATCTTTAAGGGTTATTATGTAATCTCCTGTTTCCATTGGAGTAGGATCTGTGGGTATCTCACCTGCCCCAATTTTACATACTACATGTTTGATTTCAGGGAAATTTTCGAGCAAAATTTTATTTGCCTTAATGACATCATTCACAGTGTTAGTTAATGAACCTCCCTGAAGAGTTATAACACTTGAAGCAAGATCACCTTCTTCAAGCTGGGGAATGAATTCACCACCCAAACGACTGAAAAGCAAAATGCTGAATAAGAATAATACAACTGCGGAAACTGAAACCAAAAGTTTTCTCTTCAATGCGAATGTAATAGCAGGATTAAAAATTTTATGGATCCAATTCATCAATCGATCTGAAAAGTTCGGTTTATGTTCAGTCTCCTTACTAAGAAATAATGCGGAAGCCATAGGAACATAGGTCAGCGACAGAATTGCAGCGCCAATAAGAGCAAAGGTTACAACCTGAGCCATTGGACGGAACATTTTCCCTTCGATGCCTACAAGTGCCATGATCGGCAGATAAACGATCAATATAATTATCTGCCCGAAAGTTGCTGAACTCATCATCCGTTTTGCGGAATCAAGAACATTTTCATCCATCTGATCCTGGTTCAATCTTTTAACTCCCGGATGGTGATGTTTACTCATTGATATCCTATGAACGACACTTTCTACAATAATTACCGCTCCGTCAACAATCAACCCAAAGTCAATTGCCCCGAGACTCATCAGGTTGCCGGATACTCCAAATATTCTCATCATTGAAACTGCGAAAAGCATAGAAAGCGGTATGACTGAAGCTACAATTAAACCAGCCCGCATATTTCCAAGCAATAATACAAGAACGAAGATTACGATTAATGCACCCTCAAGCAGGTTCTTTGATACTGTTCCTATTGCACGGCCAACAAGATCTGAACGATTAAGGAAGGGCTCGATTGTTACTTCGGGTGGTAATGATTTCTGGATTGATTCGATGCGTGCTTCAACATTATCAATAACCTGATGAGCATTTGCTCCTTTAAGCATCATTACTACACCACCAACCGCTTCCGTGGTATCCACAACAAAAGCGCCATATCTGGTTGCACTTCCAAACTGAACTGTTGCTATATCCCTAATCAGCACAGGAACCCCTGAATTGGTGGATTTAACAACAATCTTTTCAATATCCTCAAGTGATTTTACTAAACCAATGCCCCTTATAAAATATGCTGTCGGATTTTTATCGATATAGGCACTTCCTGTATTTTCATTATTTTTTTCAAGCGCTGTAAAAATGTCGTTCAGGGTAAGATTCATCCCCCTGAGTCTTTCTGGATTTACAGCTATTTCATATTGTTTTACGAAACCGCCATAACTATTGATATCAGCCACCCCGGTTGTCCCAAGCATTTCCCGTCGTACAACCCAGTCCTGAAGTGTTCTGAGTTCCATTGGATTAAACTCTTTTTCATGACCTTTTTTAACGGCAAGACGATATTGATATATTTCTCCTAAACCAGTGGAGATAGGAGCAAGTGATATTTGAGCAAGACCCGATGGAATAGCTTCCTCAGCTTCTTTTAATCGCTCAGTTAATTGCTGTCTTGCCCAGTATATGTCAACATCGTCTTCAAAAACAACTGTAATAACGGAAAGACCCAACCTTGAGATTGACCTAAGTTCAATAATATCAGGGATGTTCGCTACAGCAACTTCAATTGGAGCTGTTATGAAACTTTCAACTTCCTGAACCGCCAATGAAGGAGCAAGTGAAATAACTTGTACCTGGTTATTTGTAATATCGGGTATAGCATCAATCGGTAGCCGGGAGAGAGAGTATGTCCCCCAGGCGATCAATGCAAAGACGAATAAACCTATTATAAATTTATTCTTAATTGAAAATGTAATTATTCTATTAATCATGTCAGAACTTCATTATTATTAATATTCGAAAATGTTTATTGTTACACCCTTAGATGGAAATAAACTAAAGTGATTAATAGGTGACACCGTGCCAACAGAGTCAGTATTAATGAATAGACGTAGCTGAGGGATTAATATTCAGCTAGTTCAATGAAGATGTTAACTAATTTTTGGTGGCTGCCAGATTGTAGCAATAAGCGATGAGATGTAAGAAACTGCGTAAACCGGATATTCTTGGATAATAATCTCTTGGCAGTCTGTGCAGGGTGAATTATTCTGCTGAATAACAGGAGTAACACAACAGTCGCATATACAAAAAGGGGAACACTTGTCAGAATCATGATGATTGTCATCACTACCTGATGTGCTGTTTTCTATTTTTGTAAGATCATCGTTTGCTGGTACATCAACGCACTTCAACCCTGTGATCAACAGAATATAGATTGAGAGTATTGATGCAATTAATTTCATGAAGCAAATATAGCAGTATATTAATGCAATTAAGTTGCAAAGTTACTTTTTACAGTTTGGGCATGTGCCTTTTACAACCATATTAATTCCATCTAATATAAAACCTGCAGGTAATTTAACAATTGGTACAGGGATGTCATTTAAACAATAAGTTTCATTGCACTTTATACACTTAAAGTGAACATGAAGATCTTCAGGATTACACATACAATTGTCAACACAGAGAGCATACTTAACTGATCCGGAACCATCATCTATACTATGGATCAACTTATTTACCTCAAATGTCTTCAAAGTCCTGAATAATGTTACTCTGTCAGCCTTTTCAAATTTATTTTCGAGTTCTGAAAGGCTAATCGCACTTTTCTGGGCCGTTAATACCTTCAGCACAAGGTCTCGCATGGCTGTTGGCTTTATATGTCTTTTGTTAAGTTTTTCTTCGCTTTCTTTCATCTTTACCAATATTATCAATGTCTCAACAAATTAAGGACCAAAATTACTAACGAGTTGTGGAATATCTTACTTTATAATACTTGGTGTCAACTTATTTGAATTTTAAAAATATCTCTTAGCTGGTTGCAACTTTTGTCCGTTGGGGGTCCCGAACGGCTCTAAAAGAGTACCTGGCCTCTTTTGATTTTGCATAGCTAGCACCTCCCACTAGAATTTATTGAAAGAGACTTTTTACTCAAAATTCTGAAACCCGCATTGGATCTAGCTCATCGAATAAAAAATAGATTACATTTGGCCCCATTTTCTTCATCTCAAATTTCGTTTTACGGATTCTTTTCTTTATATTTTAATTACCCAATGGGTATAAAAGGATAAAGATGAATATCAATGCAAGAAAACAGATTCA
>DATITY010000703.1:0-1999 GCA_035467235.1 Draconibacterium sp.
GAATTTGAAAAAAATTTTGTGTCAGGATAAATTTTTCAACGCAATTTAAACCATGAAAAACCAATGAATAGAATATTTCTTTACAATATTATTACCATAGTAATACTGGCATCGTTCTTTTGTACAGTGGAAGAAGATAAATTATTTGACTCCATAACTTTTCCTGATGAAATTCATTTTGACAAATTCTCTGAAACACAAATTCTCCAAATCACAAATTCAAGCAATAAAAGCTTGATGATGACCATTACATTGGACGATTATGTGACAAATAGATTGGGAAAAGTGTCCTCCCATGAAATAAGGTGACAAAAAGTTTAGTTGATAACTTTTTAAATTTGTCTTATCATGGGATGTAAAATTAGAAAAGTTCGTCAGTTTAGTACAGAGTTTAAAAAGGAAAAGATCAAGCAATTTGACGAAGGTAAAATCACAGTTTTGCAGTTGTCACGGATTTATGAGGTTTCTACTACTGCAATTTACCAATGGATTAGGAATTACTCACGTTATGCTGGTCAGAATGAAAAAGTAATAGTACAGAAAGAGTCCGAACAGGCTAAGACCGAAAGGCTTTTGAAGAAAGTATCGGAACTTGAACGGCTTATTGGGCAAAAGCAGGTAGAAGTAGAGTACTTGAAAAAGGTGATAGATTTTGGTTCGGAAATAACGGAAACGGACATCAAAAAAAAGTTCGAATCCAGGTCCTGAGCTGGTTCCGGGAAACCCGGGAGATAACAGGCATGAAAATAGAAACGCTTTATGTTGTGGCAGGTATCAAACGGCAGGATTACTTTCGCCAGCAAAAAAGACAGATAAAGCAAGCGTTCATTGAAACACGGACCATCGAAATGGTACAGGCCATAAGGGAACGGCATCCGGTAATGGGAGCCCGCCCAATGTTCTATGCACTAAAGATAACCGGCATGGGAATCAATCGTTTTGAGCGGTTGGTATCTGAATCGGGCCTTGGAATAGAACGGAAAAAGTTGTGGATAAAAACAACCAACAGTAACCACAATTATTTTAAGTACAGCAACCTGACCAACGGATTGGAGCTAAACTGGATTAACCAATTATGGGTTAGTGACATTACCTATTGGATAGATGGACAAACGCACTATTACCTGCTTTTCATCATGGATGTTTACAGCCGAAGGATTTTGGGGTACACCGCCAGCCAAAATATGTACGCAATAAACAACCTTAAAGCACTTGAATCATCATTGCAAATAAGGCAGGTAAGCTGGTTTGAAAAACTGATACATCATTCAGACAAGGGCAGCCAGTATTGTTCTTTGGAATATGTGAAAGCCTTGAAAAAAGCTGAAATAACAATCAGCATGGCCGGCAATAGTCTTGAAAACCCTTATGCCGAAAGGCTAAACGGAATCATCAAGAATGATTATTTGAGATATTTTGATACCGGTTCGTTTGCCAAATTAAGCAAATCCCTGGACAGGGCCGTTTGGTTATACAATAACGAAAAACCGCATTCAGAACTGGGCTATATGACACCGGTTAACTTTGAAGAAATAATACTGCAACAAAATAAAAACGATAGAAAAACGATGGTTTTATACGACTTCAGCAACAAGCCAATAAACGGCATCAACATTGCTTCGCAAATTGATGCCTCCCGTGGGGGATTTTAAGGCATACACTGAATGCGTATTTATAACGAAAAAGTGTAGCTTTGAAAACAAAACTACACTTCACGCTATCAGGCTAGGATATCCCTTGAAGGGTTGCCCCCCAGCAGAGCCCTTCTCCGCTTCTCCCGGCAGATTGAAGATATAACAAAAAGAACAAAAAAGTAAAATGAGTTATTAACATCAAGGTTGTCAGTTTACACTTTTCTGTCACCTATATTTATGAAAGGACAAATCTAAAACATCGAATAAGGAATAAGAAATGTAAAAGTTTTAAGAATTAAACACCTGCATTTTTTCGTTCTTCATTTTCTGATTTTCTATTTCTTATTCCTTATTCTGTTATTTCT